>JBDSBS010000133.1:0-2629 GCA_039921435.1 Planctomycetota bacterium
AGCCAGTAGGTGACCGCCACCTGCAGGTTGCCCGGGTAGCCTTCTTCGCCGTCCTTGCTCAGGTACGTGAACCGCACTCCGGGTGCGTTGCCGCCGCCGCGCACGGCCTCGCCGTTCCAGTGCACCTTGTCGAAGCTGCGTGTGGCACCACCGTGCAGGTGGTTGGGCGGGTTGTTCTTGGCCAGCACGTAGGTGTAGCCGTCGAGCATGAACTCGCCCTTCGCGATGCGGTTGCAGACGCGGCCCACCGTGCACCCGAAGTACTGGTTGTCGGCCGACTCGTAGCCCGAGACGTCGTCGAAGCCGAGTGCGATGTCGCCGAGGTAGCCGGCGCGGTCGGGCGTGCGCACCGCGACGAGGGTGGCGCCGTGGTCCGTGACGTCGACTTCGATGCCGTAGGCGCGCATGGTCCAAACGGTGGCTGGGCGACCGTTCTGGTCGGTGCCGAAATCGCGCGACGAGACGTGGACCGACGAAGGGGTGTTCATCGAAGTGCCGTTCATCGAAGTGCCGTTCATCGTAGAGGAAGTGCAGGCCGAGAGCAGCGCTGCGGCGAGAAGGGCCACCGCGAGCAGGGGAGTGTGGGCGTTCATGGACGGGCGCAGGCTACTGCGCAAGTTCGAGGCAGGCCAGCGCCCAGAGTTGGAGCTCGGCGACCGTCGCGAAGCACAGGTGGAGACGCCGTTCGCGGAGGTGCTCGGCGTAGAGATCGCGGCGCGAATCCCGCTTGAACAAGAACGAGAACACGTTCGTATCGACGAGCACACTGCTCATCGACCGCGCACCCTGCGCACGAGTTCGAGAAACTCATCGACCGACTCATGCTCCGGCCAGTCACCCGCGAGATCGTCGAGACTCGCGATCGGTAGTACCCCCTGCCGACGCGCCAGATCCTCAGCGGAGAGGTCTTCCCAGAAGCTCCCGTGGCCGGGGTCTGGCTCCGCCCCCAAGGCTACGGGTGTGATGCTCGTCACCGTGGAGCGCACGACGCGGCGCCAACCCTGTCGACGATGCCGCACACACGAACTCGTTGACGTCGCAGTTCCGTGGCCTAGCGACTGGAACCGCGCCGAGGTCGGTGCCGATGGGCGCTTGCGCATCGAACCTGACGGCGCCGGTCCGAGTTCAAGAAGGAGGTGTCGTCGTCGTCGGGTGGTCTGTTCACGATGACATCGCGCGACGAGCGCCTCGACATCGCCAAGATGGAGTCCGCGATCGGGGGGCTCGGTTTCTGCGAGGTGCCGTGTGACGCCATCCGGGGACTCACGCAGCAGATCCCCGAAATGCTGGATCAGCGGTTCGCCTACCGGCAACTCCGGTCCCTGGACTTGGACGCGCTGCTGAAGAACGCGACGCGCCGCAGTTCTGCGTCCGGGAGGTGGTAGGTCTGGCTGCGCTGCCGGATCGTCGGGTAGGCCGCGTCGGCCCCCTTGTGGGTCCGCTTTGGTCTCCCTAGCCTTCTTGGGTCGCGCCAACGATCTTGCAAAACTCCCCTTGCGCGGCCAGGAGAAACCATGCTCGCCTTCGTCATGACCGGAAACAGTGTCGCGCTTTGCGTTCTGAGCCTGATGGGTGTCTCGCTCGCCACCAGTTGCACCAACCTGCCGCCTGCGTTGGCTCCGGCTGAGCCCGGCGCGCAGGATCCGGGGAAAGCCCCCGCGCCGCCTCCTCTCTACAAGGACATGGGGACCCACACCCGCAAGGTCTCGACCACGTCCGCGGAGGCGCAGCGGTACTTCGACCAGGCCCTGATCTGGACGTTCTCGTTCAACCACGACGAGGCGATCCGTTCGTACCAGCATGCGGCCACCCTCGATCCGCGCCTGGCGATCGCCTACTGGGGCATCGCCCTTTGCAATGGCCCGCACATCAACAACCCGGTGATGGACGAGGCGCGGGCGCGCGCGGCCTGGGAGGCGCTGCAGAAGGCACAGCAACTCGCCGCCAACGCCAGCCCTGGCGAGCGGGCGCTGATCACCGCGCTGGCGGCGCGCTACAGCGATCCTTCGCGTCCGCCGGTACCGTTCACGTTCGAGGAGCGCGCACCGCTCGACAAGGCGTACGCCGACGCGATGGAGGTTGTCTACACCGCGCATCCGAACGATGCCGACATCGCGGCGCTGTATGCGGAGTCGGTGATGGATTGCCGTCCGTGGGATCTGTGGGATCCGAAGACCAAGGAGCCACGGCCCGAGACTCCCGCGGTGCTCGCGGCACTCGAGCACGCGCTCGCCCTGGATCCGAATCACCTCGGCGCCGCGCACTTCTACATCCACGCCCTGGAGGCCTCGCCGCAGCCGGAGAAGGCGACCGCTGCTGCGGATCGCCTGCGCACGCTCGTGCCCGCGTCCGGCCACATGGTCCACATGCCGGCGCACATCGATGTGCGGGTCGGACGCTGGGCACAGGCCGCGGAGCAGAACCGCCGTGCGTCGGCAATCGACGCTGGGTACCGGGCCATCTCGCCGAACCAGGGCATCTACCGCATCTACATGGCCCACAACGATCACTTCCTCTCCTGGGCATGCATGATGCTGGGCCGCAGCCAGGAGGCGCTCGCCGCGGCGCGGGCGATGATCCAGAAGATTCCCTCCGCCTTCGTGCACGACGCGGCACCGTTCGTCGATCC
>JBDSBS010000134.1:0-2750 GCA_039921435.1 Planctomycetota bacterium
GCTGCCTCGCGGCGAACGGTGGCTGCCTTCTGCGGCAGCACGACGCCGAACTCCGAGAGCAGACCGCGGATGCGGTTGATCGTCTGGACAGCGACACTCATCTTGTCCGGCGTAGCGACGACCATGATGGCCGGTGGTGAGGAGTCGAAGGCGGCGTAGCCGCCGTAGGCGACGAGCTACCGGCACGGCCGGTTGGTCGGGGTTCACGATGGCAGGCTCAGGTCTCATAAGAGGTCGGCGCCGTGCCAGGAACCCACATCACCGATCAGCAGGTTCGCCTCTACATGAACATTCGCAAGAACAAGTCCCAGGCCATGGCCGCAGCCAAGGCCGGCATCAGCGAGCGCAGCGCCCGACGTATCGATGTTGCCGCCTTGCTGCCGTCGCAGAACCCGCGGCGCTACTGGAGCTCGCGCGTCGACCCGTTCGCTGGCGTCTGGGACGCCGAAGTCGTGCCGCTGCTCAAGAACGCGCCGACGCTCATGGCCGTGACGCTTCTACGCAAGCTCCAGGACGACCACCCTGGCCGCTTCCCGGACGGCATGCTGCGCACGCTGCAGCGTCACGTCCGCAAGTGGCGAGCCCTGCAGGGGCCGGCCAGGGAAGTGTTCTTCCCTCAAGAACACGCGCCAGGCCAGCAAGGCCTGTCGGACTTCACATCCGTTGGCGAGTTGCGCGTCACGGTCGCTGGTCGGCCGCTCGCTCACATCCTCTATCACTTCGTGCTCGCCTTCTCGCGCTGGGAACACGTCGAGGTGGTCGACGGAGGCGAGAGCTTCGAGGCACTCTCCAAGGGAATGCAGAACGCCTTGTGGCAAGCCGGCGGCGTGCCCGAAGAGCACCGCAGCGACAGCCTCTCGGCGGCGTTCAAGAACTTGACGCAGGAAGAGGACTTCACTGCGCGCTATACGGCGCTGCTCGAGCACTACGCAATGGTCGGCACGCGCAATAACCGTGGTCTTGGCCACGAGAACGGCAGCGTCGAGTCCTCGCACCGCCATCTGAAGGAGGCGATCGAGCAGGCTCTTCTACTCCGCGGGCATCGCGACTTCAACGACCGCGCAGCCTATGAGGCGTTCGTGCGCGAGGCGGTGATGCGGCGCAACCGCCGCAACGCGGCAGCCTTCCGCATCGAGCGCGAGCAGCTGAGGGATCTTCCCGAGCGCCGCACCACCGACTTCGTCGAGGAAGAGGCGCGCGTCACGCGCTGCAGCACGTTCACCGTGCGCGGCATCCTCTACAGCGCGCCATCGCGCCTGATCGGGCACCGGCTGAAGGTGCGGCTCTACAGCGACCGGCTCGATTGCTTCCTCTCCAGCGCCCTCGTGCTGACGCTGGCGCGAGGCGCCAGGTCGCCGCTCGGCGGCCGTGGCCGGGTGATCGATTACCGCCACTTCGTCGACGCCTTGAAGCGCAAGCCCCAGGCCTTCAAGGGACTGATCTTCCGTGACGCGCTCTTCCCGCGTGCGGCGTATCGCCGGATGTGGGAGCAGCTCGACGCCAGACTGACGCGGCGCCAAGCCTGCCAGACGATCGTCGCTCTGCTCGAGATGGCCGCCCAGGACGGCGTCGAAGGCGTGCTCGCCGAACGGCTCGATGCGCTGCTGGCCACGGGCGGGCTGCCCGACATCAAGCAGCTGCGCGAAGAGTTCGCACCTCGCAAGACAGAGGTCCCTCTGATCCAGGTTGAGATGCCGACAACGAAGGTCTACGACGCGTTGCTGCCGAGCGAGCAGCTCGAAGAACTCGAGGTGGCTGCATGAACGCCGCCTCTTGGGAGCCTGGACGCAATGCCCTGATGCTGAACGAACTGCGTCTGCCGACGATCGGGCGCCTCTGGCCCGAGTTCGCCGAGCGCTCCGACAAGGAGGGCTGGCCGGCCGCACGCTTCCTGGGCGGCCTCCTCGAGCACGAAGTGGCCGAGCGAGCCAAGCGGCGCATCGAACGGCACCGGGTCGACTCACAGCTCGATCCGACCAAGACACTCGCCAGCTTCGACTTCGCCGAGGTGCCGATGCTCTCCAAGGCTCACGTGATGGCGCTGGCCAGCGGCGACGCCTGGCTCGACCGCGGCGCCACCGTTCTGATCTTCGGTCCGCCCGGCGCCGGCAAGAGCCACATCGGCTGCGGCATCGGCCACGCGCTGATCGACGCCGGCTACCGCGTCCTCTACCGGCGAACCAGCGAACTCGTGCAGCGCCTGCAGGCCGCTCGCCAGAGCCTGCAGCTGCCGCAGGCCCTGGCCAAGCTCGACCGCTACGACCTGCTCATCCTCGACGACATCTCTTACGTCAGGAAGGACCAAGCCGAGACCAGCGTGCTGTTCGAGCTGATCGCCGAGCGCTACGAGCGGCGCAGCATCCTGATCACGGCCAACCAGCCGTTCTCGGGCTGGGACAACGTCTTCCCCGATCCGGGCATGACCGTGGCTGCGATCGACCGGCTGGTCCATCACTCGACGATCTTCGAACTCCACCAAGTCGAGAGCTACCGCGCCAAGCAGGCAGCCCGGCAGCAAAAGACTCAGCGCGACACCGACAAGGCCAACCGCCGGCGTCAACCATCAAGCCTTAACGACAACCATCCTGCGGAGCCAACGACATGACTCATTGAACAACGACATCCATGCCCGGCCAACCGGCCATCATGGTTGTCGTTACCGGCCAAGATGCTTGACGCCGTCCAGATGTCGCACCGGAGATCAATGCGTGCCTTGCGCACAAGGTTCTCGATGTCCTCGAACCGGTACT
>JBDSBS010000135.1:0-5081 GCA_039921435.1 Planctomycetota bacterium
ATGACATCCGCAATCATGACTCCGTTGCTGCTCGGCCTGGCCGTCAGCAGTGTCCTTGCCCAGACGCCACCTGAGGCTGAAGGCGCCTTGGTACCGGCAATCGCCGTCGGAGAGCCGGGTGGATCGCGCTGCAAAGCCAGCCAGCTGATCTCCTGCAAGATCAGCAACTCCAAGAACCAGGACCTGGGCGAGATCCTGGACATCGTGCTCGACGCTCGCAATGAACATGTCGCCTACGCGGTCGTCACCTTCGGTGGCGTGCTCGGGATGGACAAGAAGTACTTCGCGATGCCCTGGCGCCTGATCGAGGTGAGCCAACGCAGCGTCGATGACGTCCCGCGTGCGACTCTCGGCCTCGACCAGGCGACCCTGCAGGCCGCACCGGGCTTCGATCACAGCAAATGGCCTGACATGGCGGATCCGACCTGGGCAAAGCAGGTGGATGACTACTACCGCACACGTGGTGAGCCCGCCCGTCCCGAGGGCGCTGTCGAACCCAAGGGCAGCGGCGCGGACGGCAAGACTGGAGTCGAGCAACAACCCGCGAGCAAGGGCTTCGTGCACCGTCGCCTCAGCAAGCTGATCGGCATGTCGGTCGTGGATGCGGAGCGGCACCCGCTCGGCGAAGTGGAAGACCTGGTGATCGATACCAGGTTTGCCACCGTCGATGGCGCCCTGATCAGCTTCGGTGGCACGCTGGGAATCGACGAGAAGTTCGTCTTGCTGCCGACCGAGGCACTCACCCTGGATCGCAAGAAGGGGCAGTTCGGTGTGCGTTGCTCGAAGGCCGAGTTCGAGGCGATGGCGCTCGTGGACGGCAAGATTCCGGCACTGAACAACAACCTCTGGCGCGCTCGTGGCATGGAGTTGGCCAATCGGGTCGAGACCATCGACGGCAACGTGATCGCCGTGGACGCCTCGGCGGTCAAGGCCGTCCCGTATGTGGACGTCTACGACGTGAACAAGACCGAACGCGTGACCGCGACGATCCTGACCGTCGGTTCGGTCAGGGTTGGCGATGATCAAGTAGAGGAACGCCTGCGCCTGCGGATGCGCAGCACCGATGGTCGGGATTGGATCGTGTACGCGGCACCGAGCGACTTCGCCAGCCAGGCCGCCCTGGGGCTGCGCGACGGGCGCGTAGTGGAAGTCACCGGATCCCCTGTGAAGTACGGCACCCAGACGGTGCTCGTTGCCGGGTCGATCGCCGTCGAGGGCAAGACTGCGATCCTGCGCGATGCCGAGGGACACGCCATCTGGAGAAACAAATGAGCGCGAGAGCCTGTGCGCCGAAGCTTGGTGCAGCCGCTGCTCACCTGTGCCGGGCTCCTGGTTCGCAAGTCGTCGCCGTGCTGCCCCGAATGGTGGCGGCGGCGTTGTTCTTCGTTCTTGTGCATCCGGTTCGAATCAGGAGCTCCACGGGCGGTCCATGCACGCCAACCGCCACACTTCACCACTCTCTAGAAGAGCGAATGCGCATCCTACTCATCGAAGACAATGAGAAGTTGTCCCAGACCATTCAATGCTGCCTCGAGCAGCACGGCTACTGCATAGACGTCGCGAAGGACGTCGCCGAAGGTGACGAATTCGCCGTCACTGAGCGTCACGATGCGATCATCGTCGACGTCAGGCTGCCCGATGGCGACGGGGTCGAGCTCTGTCGGCGCTTGCGACAGGAGAAGATCCGCACTCCCATCATGATCCTCTCGGTGCTCGCCACAACCGCTGACAAGGTGCGCGGCCTCGACGCCGGTGCCGACGACTATCTCACCAAGCCTTTTCAGACCGACGAACTACTGGCGCGTCTGCGCAGCCTGTTGCGGCGATCGCACGCCATCGAGGGCGGCATCCTGCAGGCTGGCGATCTGCAGCTGAACCTGGTCGAGCGCATGGTCTACATCGCCAACGTGCCGGTGCGCCTGTCCAACAAGGAGTTCGCCCTCCTCGAATACCTGATGCGCAATCCCCGAAAGCTGCTGTCGAGAACCATGATCATCGAGAGCGTCTGGGACATGAATTACGAGCCGAGAAGCAACATCATCGACGTCTACGTCTCCAGTCTGCGGCGCAAGATCGACAGAGGCCCGGTGCGACGCATCGAGACCGTCATCGGCAGCGGGTATCGCTTCCTCCCCGCCCCCGAGATCAAAGGCTTGGCGGTGCCCGTGTCGTGATCGCAAAACTCTCATTGCGGCGTGCCGACGGCTGGCTGATCGCAGCCCTCGTGGTCTCGATGGTTGGCCTGTGTTGGCATCCGTCCTGGTGGATGATCGGTGCGGTCCTGCTGGTCGTGACGTCGGTTCTGCTGGAATGGCAACGCACGGCCTGGCAATGCGATCGCGCCACAGAAGAGATCGGGCGGCTGACCGCGCGGATCCGCGACATTGCCAACCTGCAGGGGCGCTTCGTCGGCAGCATCGCTCACGAGATCAAGACGCCGCTGTCGCTCGTGCTCGGGGAGACGGGCCTGCTGCTCCTTCGCAGCGAGGATGCGACGGCAGTGCGAGGCATCGCGAAGAGCATGGCCGCCGAGGTCCGACACCTGTCCGACCTGGTCGAGAGCGTCTTGCGGCTTGCAAACCCGTTCGTGCACGAGGACAAGACCAGTCATGTGCCCATCTTCGTTGGCGATCTCGTCATCGCTGTGGTTGCGCGCTGCCGCGAATTGAGCACGAAGCTCAGCGTCCATGTAGTGACCGTGCTGTGCCAGCCCGATAACGGGGATCCGTCCGCTGAAGTGGAGGGGGATTCGCTCCTGCTCGAGGCGATGGTCGAGAACCTGCTGCGCAACGCGCTCCGATTCTCTCCGCCGGGGGCAGAGGTAGAGCTGACAACGCATGCGGATGCCGACTCGGTGGCCATCGTCGTGCGGGACCACGGCATCGGTATGCCACCCGAGCAGCGCGAATCGATGTTCGACTGGTTCTTCGAGGGGCCCGGCCGACCGTCCAAGACGTTGGGTACCGGGTTCGGATTGGCCATCGCGAAGCGTGTCGTCGACCATCATGGTGGCACGATCACCCTGCGGGATACGCTCGACGGCGGCTGTGAATTCGAGGTCACTTTGCCACGGTGCTGGCCTTTGGATCCGTCAGCGGATGCGGTCCTCAAGCGTCAGAGCGAACCGCCAGTCGCGCCAACTGCGTAGGTCTGGCGTCGACTCGACCTTTGGTTGCGGCCGCCACCGCGCTGTGCAACAACCGCGTCGTAGCTGGCAACGTTCCATCGAGAACGAGGCGGTGAAGCACCCCCTGATGCACGCGACCCGGAGCGCCTGCGCGGTCGGCTCAGTCGGGGGGGCCCGGCAGCACTGCCGCGGTGAACGAAGCACCCGTCGAGACAATGCTTGCCTTGCCCTCAGGTGCGAGCAGTGCGAGAGCCTTCGCTTCGTGCTCGCTGTCGGTGGTCACGTTCACGATCACGGTACCGGCATCGACCTGATGCTCCAGTTCATCCTGAACCTGGCTTTTCGTCGCGCGGCCCACGCACAGACCCAGCAGGGCGCCTGCAGCCGCAACCGACAAGCCGCCGATCAGGATGGCTGGCAAGAGGCCGAAGGCGTCTGCCGACAAGGCCCCTGCCACGACTCCCCCGATGGCACCGAATGCCGCGCCCAAGATCATGGCGCGCTTTGCACCGGAGGTCCGCTTGTCGAGGAAGGCGTGACGGTCCGGTGTGCCTTTGTCGACCACTCGCACCTGGTCCGGCCGAAACCCGGCGCGCACCAGGTTGGCGGCGGCCAGTGAGGCGAGCTCTCGGCTCTGGAACATACCAGTCACAATTGTGTCCATGGTCGAACTCGTTTTGTAGGGAGGTGTGGGTGGTGCGATCGTCCGGGCGGGGGACTGCAACATCGCAGGCTGATCCTCAGCGAGGCGGGGAAGAGTTGCTCGGTGAAGCGGCCTTGGCAGGCTTCGTGTTCCGTACGCCAAGGGCTTCCATCGCCGTATTGGCGAGGCTGGCGACACCCAGCGAGCGCGCGACCCGGAAGACGCCGACTGCGCCGCGGCGCAGCTTGCGCGGCGTAGCGAGAAGCCATCGACTCGCCAAGAAGCCCGAAGCCGCTCCGACGCCCAGCGAGGCGACCGGATGCATGCGCCAGATGGCCGAACCGCGCTGAATCACCCTCTGGCTGTCGTCGTGCCAGTTGGCTAGGGCATCGGCCCGCAGCTCGTCGAGCTGTGCCTGCGCCGGCGTCTTCGCCGACTCTTTTGACGCGGCCGGGTCGAGCTTGCGGCGCCACCTGGCTGCTCGCGCATGATTGCGCCGAAACTTCCAGAGTAGCCCGACGATCGCCAAGGAGGTGAGCAGGATGCCGATCGCGAGCACGGTCCCCAAGAGCCCACCTCCCAAGATCACATTGAGTTCGCGGAGCAGGTGCGCCGTTGTCCACACAGCCGCAGTAATCGCGATCGCGGCGACGGTGGCAGCGGCGACGAGCAACGTGAACAGTCGGCCTAGGCTCGCACGAACCCTCGCGCCGAGCCCCCAAACGCCGATTCGCGCGAGCACGGACCCGTGACGAACTGCGTCCTTGCCGGCGCTCCACATGCCTTCCAGCTCTGGCATGATGGAACCCGATCGTCGGTGAGTCCGGCCGTTGGCAGCAGCCGGTGCGGACTTCGAGGGCGATGGGCGGAAACCCGGCGCGGATTCGCGAGGATTGTAGGGGGCAACCACGGAGTCGATCAGCGGCGCCCGAGGATGAGCCCGAGCACGGCGCCGATGCCGGCAGCGATGAGGATCGACTTGATCGGTTGCGCGCGAGTTAGATCGGAGACGTGGTCGCGGTACTCGGCGGCCTTGTCGCGGCCCTGCTCCATCACCCCGTGTGCCGCGTTCTTGACTGCGTCGACCTTCTGCCCAAGGGCATCCTTGGTCATGCGCGCGAGTTCCTTGACGTCTTCCCCCAGCACCCGGACCTGATCGCGCAGTTCCGATGTCTCGGGGGTGGCGGCTGCGAGTGCAGTCGGGAGGATGGGATTGTTCGTTTTCGATTCAGTCGTGACCATGCTCGGGCCTCAAAACTACAGAAGAAGAGGGAAGGGCCAGATGGTGCGCGGACACGACACGTCGCGTCA
>JBDSBS010000136.1:0-4668 GCA_039921435.1 Planctomycetota bacterium
TTCGGCCGCGGCCTCGTCGCGACGCCCAATGACTTCGGCCGCCTCGGACAGCGACCGAGCCATCCCGAGCTGCTCGACTGGCTCGCCTGCGAGTTCCGCGAGTGCGGCTTCGACGAACGGCATCTGCACTGGCTCATGGTGACCTCGGCGACGTACCGGCAATCGGCCCGCGCCACGCCCGAACGGCTCGCGAACGATCCCGACAACGTGTGGCTCGCGCGCATCAGCCGACAGCGGCTGCCCGCGGAGTCGATCCGCGACCAGGCGCTCGCCGTCAGCGGCCTGTTGGTGACGCAGCAAGGCGGCCCGAGCGTCAAGATCCCACAGCCGCCCGGCATCTGGGAGGCAGTCGCCCTGCCTGGCAGCAACACCGAATACTACGTCGTCGACACCGGTGACGCGCTGCACCGGCGCAGCCTCTACACGTTCTGGAAGCGCACGGCGCCGCCGCCGCTGTTGACGACGCTCGACGCGCCGAGCCGCGAGTTGTGCGTGGTCGAACGCCAGGTGACGAACACGCCGCTGCAGGTGCTCGCACTGTGGAACGACGAGGGTCTGGTCGAGGCCGCCCGCGCGCTTGCTGGGCGCTGCGTCGCGGCGGCCGACGACGAACCGGCGCGCGTGAGGTTCGCGTTCCGCACGTTGCTGCAACGGGCCCCGAGTGTTTCGGAAGCAGCCACCTGCGAACAGTTGCTTCGACAGCAGCGCACGCAGTACTCCGGCGAGCATGCTGTTGCCCAAGCGCAGCCAGGCCCAGCGTTGCCCGACCCCACGATGAATCGTGAGCACGCCGCGTGGATCGTGCTCGCCAACCTGCTGTTGTCGCTCGACGAGACGCTGCATCGCAACTGACATGGACCTACACGCGATGGACCGCCGTTCGTTCTTGGCTCGCGCCGGTGTCAGCGCGATGGCATGCGCGTTCTGGCGAGCGAGCGGCGCAGCGGCGCAGCGACCACACTTCGCGGCCAGGGCCAAGCGCGTGCTCTACCTGCACATGTCGGGCGCCCCTTCGCAGCTCGACCTGTTCGACTACAAGCCCGAGCTCGCCCGATGGCACGGCACGGACCTGCCCGACTCGGTGCGGCAGGGCCAGCGCATCACGACGATGACGTCCGGCCAACAGCGCCTGCGCATCGCGAAGACAAGGCGCCTGTTCGCCCAGCGCGGCCAGTGTGGTGCGTGGATCAGCGACCTGCTGCCGCACACGGCCCAGGTCATCGACGAGCTGGCGATCATCCGCTCGATGCACACCGACGCGATCAACCACGAACCCGCGATCAACCTGCTGCAGACCGGGTCCGAACAGCCGGGGCGCGCGAGCTTCGGCGCGTGGCTCGCGTGGGCCATCGGCAGCGAAGCGCGCGACCTGCCCGCCTTCGTGGTGTTGCACTCGACGTGGACTGGGCCGAAGCAAGACCAACCGCTCTACCATCGCCTGTGGGGTGCTGGCTTCCTGCCCGCCGAGCATCAGGGCGTGCTGTTGCGCAGCCAGGGCGATCCGGTGTTGTTCTTGGGTGATCCCGATGGCCTGTCGCGCACGACCCGGCAGCAGCAGCTCGCGGCGATGGCGCAGCTCAACGCGGCGGCAGCGGAGCGCTTCGGCGATCCGGGCATCGCGGCCCGGCAACTGCAAGCCGAGCTCGCGTTCCGCATGCAAGCAGCCGTGCCCGAACTCGTCGACCTCGACTCGGAGCCAGCGCACGTGCGAGCGCTCTACGGCGACGAGGTAACAACGCGCGGCACGTTCGCCAACAACGCGCTGCTGGCGCGGCGCCTGCTCGAACGCGGCGTGCGCTGCGTGCAGATCTACCACCGCGGCTGGGACCAGCACAAAGACATCGAACGCGACCTACCCAAGCAGTGCCACGACATCGACCAGCCTTTGGCCGCGCTGCTGACCGACCTGCGTCGACGCGGCCTGCTCGACGACACGCTCGTCGTCTGGACCAGCGAGTTCGGCCGCACGGTCTACGCACAAGGCAACCTCGAGGACGGCAGCCATGGCCGCGACCACCATCCGCGCTGCTTCGTCACCTGGCTCGCAGGCGCGGGCGTGCGAGCCGGGCAACAAATCGGCGAGACCGACGAGCTCGGCTACAACACGGTGCGCGATCCCGTTCACGTGCACGACCTCAACGCGACCATGCTGCACCTGTTGGGCTTCGACCACGAACGGTTGACGTTCCGCTTCGAAGGGCGCGACTACCGGCTCACCGATGTGCACGGGCGCGTGGTTCGGGACCTTCTGGCGTGAGCTCAGCGCTGCTGCGAACGGTCAGACTCAGCGACTCGTTCGGTGTTCGGGCATGACGCAGCTATGACGCAGCCGGCCCGGCTCGCAGTGTGCCATTGCCGACTGCATGTTTGTCGTACCGGACGGCGAGCACACCTCCGTGCCATCGATGCAGGAACGGCGTGAGCGAGGGAGCCGACCCAAGCCAGACCCGAGCCGACCCGTGCTGCGACAACGCTCGCCGCTCGCCAACAACTATGCCAATCAGGGTGTGGGTCCCGCGATGGCGGTCAGCATGTCCTCAACCTCCGCACCCTCCTCAAATCAGGCCGTTGGGAACCAGCATGGAACACCCTCACGAAGGTCGCGTGACCTGCCCGGAATTAAACTCGCACCCCTCGTGACCCCAAGGCAACGCTCGGTTCGACGCGTCGTCGCCCGTAACATAGGAAAGGGACACAACCTCGATATCGCGCGGCCAGTCCTCCTCAAACGAGAATCCCTCTACCTGGCAAACTAGACCAGCCTTGATCCACACCACGAAACCGGCTCCATGTCGAAGGCCCTTGATTTCCCCTATGACGTCCGACAACTGAATGTCCCGAAGACGAGGGTCCGGCACTCGCAGACTACTATCCACTCTTATGTTGACCCAGAAACCACCCTCCGCCGCAACCCGGTCTTCGGCGGACGCACTTGACAGCTGCTGCCGCAGGTGCGCCAAGAGACTGCCCGGTCCCTCCAAGGCGTGCACAAGCAGGGAATTCTCGAAGTCTGTTAAATTCACTGCTTGACCCACGCGCTTCCAATTCTCGCTACATCATCGACGACCCGACCGCGGATAGTCACACTCAGTCCTCCAACAAGCACTTCTATCTCGAAGTGTCCTGTCGCATTGACCGCAGCCTTTCCGGCCTGTGCAGCTTCAGCAAGAGCTTCGAACGCCTTCATCTCAGATCCAAAGCAGTCCACGAGCTTCCCAAGACCGTGCCGCGGGTTACCAAAGATGTGTCGCAGCTTCCCCGCGTCAAAAGCCTTGGCAAGGCCGGCCCACGCCGCTAGGGCTCCCGCGGCCACACCGATGACGGCCTCTTTGGCAAGGGTCCCCGCGCCACGACCCGAGTTACCGGTTGCAATATCACGCATCGCTCCTAACGCATCGTGCGTGTTTAGTGCAACCTGGGCTAGCTCGCTTGCCCAGGGTGCATCCGGCATTAGGCCCGCAAGTTCTGCGGCCCATCCAGGCATGCTGGGCGGAGCAGGCATCGCGTTGCCCTCCGCATCAGAGAAGCTGCCGCCTTTTGTGTCGTAGGCGTCCTTCAGTTGGTTACCCGTTAAGACGACGGTTCCGTTCTGCGGCCACTCTGCAGGCACGGAAATACTCTCCGGATTGGTATATCCATCAGCCGTCTTGTGCGATATGCGGATCCTCCCATTGACGACGGCTTGCGGATATGGCCTGTTGTCGCTCTGCAATCCGTAACGATCGCTGGTCACCAATGGGCCGTTTCCCGCGTACCCATAGGCGTTCCCGACGTTCGCCAGATCATGGTAGGCACCCAGTGGATCCTGCGTCAGGAACCGCCCCCATTTGGAGGTGTAATACCGGTTCCGCATATAGACGAGCCCAGTCTCGCCGTCGACCCGGTGTCCCTTCCAGTGGAACGGGTTGCCGACCTGCGAAACCTCGCCGACGTAGACACCGCCGCCGCTGAAGAAGATCGCCTTGCCGTAGGGATCGTATTCTTGCACCTCGACAACTTGCCCCTGCGCGTTGAGCACCCGAACGGGGCAATGCGCACCACCTTCGGCAATGCGGTACTCCGACCAAGCACCACCGAGCCCGCCCGGTCGATGGCGATAGGCAACCAGCTCATCGAGCTGCTCGCCCCACGCGAACTGCTTCTCCGGCACGGCGACGGCTGTGCTGCCATCCACGCCCCAAACCATCTCTTGGGCTTCCTGCCAACCGTCCCACGCCGTGTATCGCAGCGTGTCTTGCAGCAGCCAGCGGATGACGCGACGGTTCATGACGTCGTAGAGGTAGATCGCCTGCAGCTCCAGTTCGTATTCGTCGCCGAGCGCACCGCCGCTCGTTCCTGAACTCAGACTCTGCCCTGAACTCAGACTCTGCGACCCGCTGCTGGCCGACAAGCTGCTCTGCACGACGGTGGGGCTTAGCGGCTCCTTCAGTTGTTCTGCCAGCGACGATGAGCTGTTGTGCGACAGCACGTGTGCGAAGGACCCGGGGATCCGGCTCAGGATGCTCTCGCGAGCTTGCCTGAGTGCCGTGATGTCGTTGACGACGAAGGTCTCCGGCGACGGTGAACCAACGCCAGTTGACGGGCCACCCGACGGCGCCCCACCCGACAGTGCCCCACCGGCGAGCCCGCCGCCACTGCCGCTCGACGTCGATGCCTGTGCTCCGCCAC
>JBDSBS010000137.1:0-8930 GCA_039921435.1 Planctomycetota bacterium
TCGCATTCGAAGATCATGATCGTGCCGATCTCGGTCATGCCGGCCGTGTCGCCGCACTTGCCGCCCCACATCTCCTCGATCATCTTCTTGACCGCCGGGATCGAACCGGCCGGCTCGCCGCTGACGATCACGCGGCGCACCTTGCCGTCCTTCCTGAGGTCGATGCCCATCTTCTCGGCGGTCTGGCCCATGCGCAGCGCGTAGGTCGGCGTCGCGCAGACGACGGTGACGCCCATCTCGACGATCTGTTTGACGCGCTGTTCGGTCGTCATGTTGCCCGACGCGAGCGTGAGGCAGCCGATCTTCTCGCAGCAGTAGTGCGCGCCCCAGAAACCGATGAACGAGCCGTACGAGAAGGCGAAGAACACCGTGTCGGCGGGGCGGATGCCAAAACCCCAGAAGCCGTAGCACCACATGTCGGCGATCCACGACCAGTCCTTGCGCGAGTCGAGCACGCGCAGCGGTTGGCGCCCCGAGGTGCCCGACGTGAGGTGGTAGCGGATCGCGTCGGACGGCGGCCGCGTGATCAGGTCGCCGAACATCGGTGTCGCCGCCTGGTTGGTGCTCGCATTCGAAGATCATGATCGTGCCGATCTCGGTCATGCCGGCCGTGTCGCCGCACTTGCTGCCCCACATGTCCTCGATCATCTTCTTGACGGCCGGGATCGAACCCGCCGGTTCGCCGCTGACGATCACGCGCCGCACCTTGCCGTCCTTCTTCAGGTCGATGCCCATCTTCTCGGCGGTCTGGCCCATGCGCAGCGCGTAGGTCGGTGTGGCGCAGACGACGGTGACGCCCATCTCGACGATCTGCTTGACGCGCTGTTCGGTCGTCATGTTGCCGGACGCCAGCGTGAGGCAGCCCATCTTCTCGCAGCAGTAGTGAGCGCCCCAGAAGCCGATGAACGAGCCGTACGAGAACGCGAAGAACACCGTGTCGGCCGGACGGATGCCGAAGCCCCAGAAGCCGTAGCACCACATGTCAGCGATCCACGACCAGTCCTTGCGCGAATCGAGCACGCGCAGCGGCTGGCGACCCGAGGTGCCCGACGTCAGGTGGTAGCGGATGGCCTCGCCCGGCGGCCGCGTGATCAGGTCGCCGAACAACGGCTTGTCGGCCTGGGCCGCCATCCAGTCCTCGCGCGTCATGAACGGCAGGCGGCGGATGTCGTCGAGTGCTCTGATCTGGTCGGGCTCGACGCCCGCCTTCTCGTAGAGGCGGCGATGGAACGGAGACTCTTCGTACGCCCGGGCGACGAGGTGCTGCAGCTTGCGCAGCTGCAATGCGCGCAGCTGATCCTTCGGCAGCGTTTCGATCTTGGGATTCCAGAACGGCGATTCTTTGGCGGCCACGAGCGAGCTCCGGAGGGACGAGTGGTGCACGCAGCGTAGTGCGATCGAATGCGCGGTGCGAGCCGCCGGTACGGCGCGCCCGTGCAGTTTCTCCGCCACCGCGACTCACTGGCGCAGGTAGGCCCAGCGCCTGAGGCGCTGCCACCAACCGCTCCAGCCGCATTCGGGGTAGTTCTGGTTCGGCAGGTAGATGAACTCGTCGAAGTTGAGGAATCCGCTCGGCACCGAGGCCGCGAGCAACCAATCGACTTGTTCGAACCTGCCCTGTTGGGTGCGAACCGAACTCAAGAGCAACCCGCCAGTCGTGCGTGTGCAGATCAAGAACGAGCCCGTCGGCGCGGTCTGAGATCGCATCAAAGTCGCGAGGTCGGTTCGCCAAGCCGATGGTCGGCCCGTAGCTCAGGCGTCGCGGATTTCGACAATCGCCCGCGGGTGCCGGGAAACCCGTCGCACCGCTCAAGTGCCCGCCCGGAATGCCCATCATCCATGTGGCGCATCATCGATCCGCATCGCGCGAGGGAAGCAACACCGGGGCAATGGACATCTTCAGCATCATCGGGTTGGTGCTCGCCTTCGGTGGCGTGATCGGAGGCATGATCCTCGAGGGTGGCCACGTGAGTGCGTTGCTCCAAGTGACGGCCTTCCTGATCGTCATCGTGGGCTCGCTCGGTGCGACACTGGTGGCGACGCTGCCATCGGACGTAGGGTTTGCCTTCAAGTCGCTGAAGCGCATGTTCCTGCCCGGCAAGTACGACTTCCCTGGCCTCATGGAGAAGGTGCTCGAGCTCGCCAACCTCGCGCGCCGCGAGGGACTGCTCGCGCTCGAGACCTACGCCAACAGCGGCAAGGGCGATGCGTTCCTCGTCAAGTGTCTCACCCTCGCGATCGACGGCAGCTCCGCCGAGGCGATCCGCGAGACCGTCGAGGTCGACATGCACATCCAGGAAGAGGATGACAAGGCCGGCATGAAGTTCTGGGAGACGTGGGGTGCGCTGGCGCCGACGGTCGGTGTGCTCGGTGCGGTGCTCGGCCTCATGCACGTCATGAGCGTGCTCGACCAACCGTCGAAGATCGGCCCCGGCATCGCCGTCGCGTTCGTTGCGACGGTCTACGGCGTCGGCTTCGCCAACATCGTGTGTCTGCCGATGTCGTTCAAGCTCAAGCGGCACATCGAGCACGACCAGCTGCTGAAGAACATGGTCTTGGAGGGTGTCGTCGGCATCCAGTCTGGCATGGCGCCCGGAGCCCTGCGCAGCAAGCTGAAGGTCTACCTCGGCAGCCACGGTGGTGGCGGCGACAAGAAGCACTGAGCGCTCCGCGGCGATGGCCAAGAAGCACAAGCACGAAGAGCACGTCAACCACGAGCGGTGGCTCGTGTCGTTCGCGGACATGATGACGCTGCTGTTTGCACTGTTCGTCGTGCTCTACGCGTTGGGCGTGCAGGACCTCGAGAAGCTGAAGCAGCTGAAGCAGTCGGTGCAGTGGGCGTTCCACATCGCTGGCGACGGCAAGACGAAGGACACCGGCATCTTCGACCAGCAGACTGGCGGCGGCGACGTGAGTGTCGCGGCACCGCTCGTCACCGCGCAGGACGGCGAGATGCGCGAGTTCTTGAAGGAAGTGTTGCCGGACTACGAGGAGATCGCGGGGCGATCGCTGGACATCGTGCAGACCAACGACACCGTGTCGATGACGGCGCCGCTGTCGGACTTCTTCGAGGGTGGGCAACCGTTCCCGGTGCGGCGCGACGTGCAAGGCTGGCTCGACCGCACGCTCGACGCCTCGTTGACGTTCACCTCCGACATCCGCCTCATCATCGAGATGCCCGACGTCACGATCGGCCAGGACTCGCGAGGGCGCGCTGCCACGTCGGTCGATCTCTGCATCGAGCGCCTCAAGACCCTGAGCCGCCTCGTGCTCAAGAACCCGCGGATCCGTGAGCAGATGGTGTGCTGCGAGTGGCGGCGGCAGAAGCCGGTGATCGGCAAGCCACCGGGCAACTGGGAGAGTCAGGCCAAGGTCATCGTTGCCTTCTCGAACGCTCGCCCGGAAAACCGCTGAGCCGTGGCGCCGGGTCGACGTCGCGCGCCAGTGCGACCTCGCAGTGCGACCTCACAGGCCAACCCCGGCCAACCCGTCGGGGGGGACCTCCCTGTGCGACTTCACTGTGCGACTTCACCGTGCGACTTCACTGTGCGACTTCACCGTGCGACTTCGCAGAACGACGTCACTGCGCGGTCAGCAGACGCGCGAGGATTGTCTTCTGGATCAGCGACGTGCCCTCGTAGATGCGCAGCGCCTGCACGTCGCGCCACAGTCGCTCGACCGGGAACTCCGAGCTGTACCCGCGCGCCCCGTGCAGCATCACCGCTTCTTCCGCCGCCTTCGCCGCGGCCTCGGTCGCGTGCAACTTCGCCATCGCGACGTCGGCGTGCGTCTCGATGCCGGCTGCGCGCCGCTGCGCACAGCGGTGCACGAGCCCGCGACTCGCGTGCAGCGTCGTCAACATGTCGGCGAGCCGTTCCTGCACCATCTGGAACTGCGCCAGCGGTTGGCCGAACTGCTGGCGGCTCGTCGTGAACGCGACCGCGGCTGAGAGTGCTGCGCGGTGGATGCCGACCGCACCAGCGGCCACCGACAGTCGTCCCGCCGCGAGGCCGCCCATCGCGACGCCAAAGCCCTTGCCGACCGTGCCGAGCACTTCGTTGGCGGCGATTGCAAAGCCATCGAATGTGAGCACGGCGTGGTCGCTGCCGCGGTGGCCGAGTTCGACACCGGACATCGGCTTGCGCTCGAGACCGGGCCGCTTGGTGTCGACGAGGAACGCGGTGATGCCAGAGCGACCCTGAGCTGGATCGACCGTGGCGAACAGGACCATGACGTCGGCGATGCCGCCATTCGTGATCCACCACTTCTGGCCGCGCACCCGGTAGCTGCCGTCAGCTTGCTTCTCGGCGGTGGTGCGCATCGATGCGATGTCACTGCCAGCTTCGGGCTCGGTCAGCGCGAAGCAACCGATGTCGGTGCCGTCGATGAGCGCTGGCAGCCAGTGGCGGTGTTGGGCCTCGGTGCCGTACTTGGCCAGGCATTGCGCGACGAGGCCCGTCTGCACGGCGCAGAAGCCGCGCGCGTTGCCGCAGTGCGCGCCGAGTTCTTCGTGGGCCAGCGCGAGTTGCAGCGGCGTCCAACCTTGGCCACCGTGCTCGGCAGCCAGTGGCCCGCCGAGTACGCCGGCTGCGGCGAGGTCTGCGACCATCTCACGCCGGAACTGCCGCTGCTCGTCGATCGCGCGCGCGTGGGGCAGCAGCTTGGCTTCGGCAAAGCCGCGGATCGAGCGCACGAAGTCGCGGTGGGCCGCGTCGAGGTCGTCGTCGGGTAGCCAGAGTTCCGGGTTCATCGAGCGAACAGGTTAGCGGCCCTGATAGCGTGGTTCGCGCTTCTCCATCCACGCCTTGTAGAACTCGCGGTGGTCGTGCGCGCGCAGCAGCAGGGCCTGGGCCTGCGCCTCCTGTTCGATCGCGGTCTCGAGGTTCATCGGCCACTCGCTCCAGACCATCTTCTTGGTCATGGCCAGCGCCAGGCCCGGCCCGGCGGCGAGTCGGCGCGCGAGCGTCATCGCTTCGGCGAGCACCTGGTCCTGCGCGACGACGCGGTTGGCGAGGCCGATGCGCAGGCATTCTTCGGCGGGCACCTTGTCGCCCAGCATGAGCAGTTCCATTGCGCGACCCGTGCCGACGATCTTCGGCAGCAGCCACGCGGCGCCCATGTCGGCGCCGGTGAGGCCCACCTTGGTGAAGAGGAATGCGAACTTGGCATTCTCCGACAGCACGCGCACGTCACTGGCGAGTGCCAGCACCGCTCCGGCACCGGCGGCGACGCCGTTCACGGCCGCCACGATCGGTTTGCCGAGCCGCAACATGTTGCGCACGACGGCGCCCGTCATGCGCGTGAACGCGAGCGTGCCGTCGAGTTCGCTCTCGAGCAGCGGCCCGATGATCTCGTCGACGCTGCCACCGCTGCAGAAGCCGCGGCCGTGGCCCGTCAGCACGATGGCCTTCACGCCCTCGTCGTCGTCGAGTTCGAGGAAGAGGCGCTCGAGCTGGCCGTAGATGTCGAAGGTCAGCGAGTTGAGTGTTTCGGGACGGTCGAGTGTCAGCACAGCGACACCGTCGCTGCCGCGCTCGAAACGGAAGTCGTATTGGCTCATGGCGAGGGGGCCCGGCTTTGGGGTTCAGCAGCTTGGCCTTAAGCAACTTGGCCCTTCAGGCCTTCAGGAAGTGGCGCCTTGGTCTGGGTCGATGAACGTGGGTGGATCGCAGTCGAGATCGTAGACGCAGCCGAGCGGTTGGTCGCGCAGCAGAGTGGCGACCGCGGTGGCGACCTCGGCCGGGCTGTGCATGCGGCCGATGCGGTTCTGCTGGGCCATGCGAGCGAAGGCGTGCTCCGCGGTGGTCTTGCCGCGCGCGGCGACCGCGGCGGCGGCCGCGCGCGTGATGTCGGAGTCGACGAAACCGGGACAGACGGCGTAGACGCGGATGCCGGCGGGGCTCAGTTCGGCGTGCAAGGCGCGCGACAGCCCGACCATGCCGTGTTTGGCCGCGGTGTAGGCCGAGGTGAACGGGTAGCCGCGCAGGCCGGCTGTCGACGCGAGGTGCAGCAAGCAGCCCGATCCTGCGCGCTTCATCGCGGGAACGCAGGCGCGGGCGAAGGCGAGCGGTGCTGCCACGTGCAGGGCGAACGTCTCGCGCAGCAGGGCCGGGGTGGTGTTCTCGACCTTGTCGGCGGGGGCAGTGCCGGCGTTGCTGACGACGACGGTGGGTGGCCCGAAGTGCTGTTCTGCGGCGGCGACGATCTTGGCCGGTGCCTCTTCGTGGCGCAGGTCGCAGGCGTGGGCGATGGCGCGCGCGCCGCGGGCCGTGAGTTCGGCGGCGATCGCCGCGAGCCGGGCTTGGTCCCGGGCGACGAGCACGAGCTGGTGCCCGGCAAGAGCCAGCGCTTCCGCGATGGCCCGTCCGATGCCGCGGCTTGCTCCGGTCACGATCGTCACGGGTGCTGCGTGGGGCGGGGGCATGAGCAGGAGGGCCATGCTCGCGCAGACGGCGGGGCCGGCGCAACCATGCAATGAACGTTGCTATGGCGGGGGCGTTGGCCGGACTCAGGTTGGCCCGGCCAGCCGACCGATAGCTGCGGTCGGAAGGGAAGCAGGGGAGCCGAGTTTGCGGACGACCCCAGGAAGGGCCCGGCGGGAACCGGGCCCTTTCTCTTTCCCGCGTCAGGTCCGCGGCGATCGACCTCTGCGCGAGCCGGGGAATCAGTCAGTGAGCCAGGCCCGAAGGCTGCCTCGAAAGTGCACACCGAGATCCGGCCTTGGGTCGCGCGGCTCCGTGTGCCGATGCCATGGGCACATCCCCCCAGGACGCCCCATGCTCCACAGACTTCCCACGCTCGGCGCGCTCTCGCTGCTGGCCGCGCTGCCAGCGCAAACGACCGCCGTCATTCCGAACGCGTTCACGACCCTGCCCGGCAATGCGGCGCTTTCGCTGCCGCTGCGCTGGAGTCACGGCACGATGCAGGTGCGCATCGGTGCTTCGCTGCTGCCGGCGGGCATCATCGGCCAGACGATCACGGGCTTTCGGCTGCGGCGCCCCTCCTTGCCCGGCGATGTTGCCTACGGAGCGTTGCAGCGCACGCTGACCGTGCGCGGCGGGTTTGACTCGCAACCGGCGGTTTGGATGGGAACGAACCTGGTGGCCAATCGACCCATGGGCATGAGCGTGTTGTTTGGCCCGGCGACCGTGACGGTGGCGCCGACGCCGGCACCGGGGCCCGCTTCGACTGTCGGACCAAGCTTCTTGCATGTCGTGCTGACGCAGCCGTTACCCGTGGTCGCCGGCACGCTGTTCCTCGAATTCGAGACGAGCGACGCCCCTTTGCAGATCTCGGCCGACCACTGGGTGGACGGCGTCTGGTTTCAGAGTGGCGTCGAGACCGGCTATGTCGGTTCTTTTGGCGACGGCAGTTGTACGACGCGCGTCGAACCGACGGAACTGCGCTGGAACGACCCCGCGCAGGGACCTCACGTGGGTGGCACCGCGGCTCTGGAGGTGCGCGGGGCGCCTCCGACCACCGCGACGTCGGTCGGCTTCGTCTTGGCCTGGGCCAGCGTCGATCCCCAGGGTCAGTCGGCGAACGGCACATACGTCGGTTTCGGCGGCTCGCTGGGTGCGCTCGATCCGGGGCTGGCCGGCTGTCATCAGTGGGCGCCGTTCGACGTGACGTGGTTTGGCGTGACGAATGCGCAGGGGCGCTTCGCGTCGTCGTTTGCACTGACTGGTGCGGCTTCCATCGGCATGCGGCTGGGCGTGCAGGCCGCATGGTTCGACCAGAGCCGGCCCGGTCTTCCCCTGTCGTTCAGCAACGGTCTGGTTCTCGTACTCAATTCTGTCGGGGTCGGCGACCAGTGCAATACGGCCTTTTTTCCAGCCGCAGCCGCCAATACGCCGTGGCTGCCCTACGTCGGCCAGATGCCCGTGCTCGAGCTGGAATACTGACGGGATGAAGCCGGGCGATCGTGCTCGGCAGACCGGGCTCGCTGTCAGCCGCCCTTGCTGCCTTGCGTCTTCGGGCCTTGCAAGCGCCCCATCGGCCGCTACTGTGTTTCGCCCTCCCAGAGCAGAGCCATGGCCAAGCCCAAGAAGAAGAAAGAGATCGTGTTCCTCGTCTGCGAGGAGACCGGTGATCGCAACTACACGATCATGAAGAAGCCCGGCACCACCAAGCTCGAGCTGTCGAAATACAGCCCGCGCTTGCGCAAGCACACGAAGCACATCGAGAAGAAGAAGTAGCTTCGAAGGCGGCGGTCGAACCCTCGCGCGGCGGATCCTCCGCCGACAGTCACGCCGCCGACAGTCACGCCGCCGACAGTCACCCCGCCGACGGTCACCCCCCCGACGGTCATGCCGCCGACCGTGGCACCGATTTGCTCGGCGACAACGACGCGTGCCGCTCAGCGGCGGCGTTGCGCCGTCCGCTGCTGCGGCTCGCTCTCTTATTTCGAGGGCGCGGGCACCGACGTCTGCCCCCCTGGTAGGCCGCGCGACAGCATCGCTTCCAGCCTCTGCCGACTCGCCGCAGAGAGCGGCATCGAGCGAAGCCGCTGGCCGATGCGGTCGACAGCGTTGTTGTGGCCGGCGACCTCGAGGTTCTGCAGCGCGAATATCGTGGCGTCGAGGCGGGAAACGTCCCCAGCGAACGCCGGATCGTCGAGAATCTGCTGCAAGGCGCGTTCGCCAGCTTGCGCGTCCCCAATGGTCAAGGCGAACACGGACTGCAGTCTGACGTCGGGCGAGGGGTCGTTCTGCAGAGCAAACTCCGCTATCTCCACGGCGAGTGCAGTGCGGGTTACGCCGACGCCTCCAATCAGTTCTTTGCGGATGCCAGGCTGGATGTTGCTCGCCAGCAGTTCGCGATAAGAATCGGCCAGCACCTCGGGCGCGCGATGAGCCAGCAAGACGTAGGCTCCGGGCAAAGTGGGCAGGATGGGGGCGAGCTCGCGCAATACGGCGAGGGCATCGATC
>JBDSBS010000138.1:0-6589 GCA_039921435.1 Planctomycetota bacterium
GACCTGCACGGACAGGTTGCCCGGGCCGATGCGCGCTTCGTCGATGTCGACGAAGCCGTACGACGGCGCCACCGAGCAGTCGAACCAGCAGTTGTAGAACGTGTTCCAATCGAGCGGGTTGGTGGCGCTGGCCGTGAACGAGATCTCGGTCGCCGTGCGCGCATAGGCCCAGTCGTTGAGCGGATTGGCGTCGATGTCGCGGAAGCCCGCGTTCGTCACCGTGGCCGCGGCGTCGACGGGAATGCGCAGCGAGGCACCGCCGCGCGTGTTGTCGAGGTTCTGCACCGCGTACTCGTAGTGCCACACGCCGCCGACCGGGCCCGTGACCTTGACCGCGACCAGGAAGCGGCCGTCGTCGTTGCCGTTGCCGCTGATGTCGGTCGAAGCCCCCGACCAGCGCGTCAGCACCGAGCCGAACGTCGAAGCGCCGGTCGTGCCGACGTTCCAGCTGCTGCCGGTGCCGGTGATCGATACCGGCCGCGAGCTCAGGTTGTTGCCGCGGTTGGCAACGGGCTCGCCCTTGATCACGAGGTGAACCTCACTGAAGTACGAGGCGCCTGCCAACAGCTCGCTCTCGCGCACGACGATGCGGTTCTTGACCGGGCCGAACGCGCTGATCATGCCCGACGTCAGCGAGCGCACGCCGTCCATGGCCGCCGCACCGCCAACCGTTGGGTCGCCGCGGTCGAAGTAGCTGCCGACCGGGTTCCAGCTGCCGAGCCACGGATCGATCTCGTCGGTCGGGCCCAAGGCGTATTGGCTGGCGTTGGTGCCGCTGCCGTAGGTGTCGGAGCAGCCGACGTAGAAGAACGGCCCACCAGCCGAGGTGCACGGCGCACACGGTCCGCTGCTGAAGTTGTACGGCGTCGGCGAGTGCTTGGCGTGCCCCTTGTTCGAGATCTGCACCATGCGGCCGCCGCTTTCGCGCGCCAGCAGGAACGCGATCTTCGGGTAGGTGTCGATCATGAGCCCGCCCGCAGTCGACGCCCACGGGATGTTGACCGAGCCCGAGTTGCAGTGTGAGTGGCCGACCATGAAGCCGGCTTCGCCGTTCGGATACGCAGCCCCTTGCCGCCCGTAGTAGGCGATGTCGGTGATGTCGTAGAGTTGGGCATCCATGCCCGGGACGGCATTGCTCTGGCAGACGGCGGGAACCGCGAGCAACGCCACGACGAGAGGTCGTGCGATCATCGCGATGTCATGGCCGAACACGGGCCCGGCGTCAACGCCCCCCGAGCCTGGTGAGCTTGGTTCGCCGCCGGACATGATGAAGATCGTGCTACGATCGACCTGTGCCGCAGAGTCCTACCCAACGCCTCGAACGCCTTGCTCGCCATTCGCTGCTCGGCTGGCAACGGGCTCGCGCCGACGCCGCAGCTCGCACCCGCGGTGTCCTTCCGGTGAGCGTGCATGAATCGTCGCGACGGGCTTCGTAGGTTCCGCGGCTTCCACCAAGAGCCCAAGGACCCAGCCCGATGCGTGAGTTACCGCGCCCCACCCGCCCCGCCCAAAGCCTGATCGAGACCAGTCGTCAGTTCGAGCGCTGGCGCGGGACGCGCCCGCGTGGCGAACGGATTCCGGAGGTGCTGTGGCGGGCGGCGCTGGATCTCGCTCGCAACCACGGTGTGAGCAAGACGTCGCAGGCTCTGCGGCTGGACTACTACTCGGTGCAGCGTCGGCTGGCCGAGGTCCCGATCAGGCGACCAAGAGTCAGCGCGCAGCAGTTCGTCGAGATCGAACTAGCGCCCGGTGTGACGACGTCCCCGAGCCCGCAGTGCCGACTCGATATGCGCGACCACGATGGCAGTGCGGTGCGCCTCGAGTTTTCTGGATGGTCGGCGCCCGATCTCGCGACCTTCGTGCGGACGGTCACCGGCCGCGACAAGCGATGATCGCGGTGACGCCGCAGATGCGAGTGCTGGTCGCAGTGGCGCCAGTCGATTTTCGGCGCGGCATCGACGGCCTTGCGCAGATCGTGCGCGAGCAGCTCGCGGCGGATCCTTTTTGCGGATGGGTCTTCGTGTTCGGCAACCGCGGCAAGACGGCGGTCAAACTGTTGGTGTACGACGGGCAGGGTTACTGGCTCTGCCACAAGCGGCTTTCGACAGGACGGTTTCGCCACTGGCCGTCGAGCACGACCAGCGAGGCTGGCCGCACGTTGATGGCGCACGAGTTGATGGTGCTGCTGCGAGCCGGTGACTTCGAGAAGGTTGCCGCGGCGGAGGAATGGAGACCTGTGTGACAGTCGTGAAAGAAGAACGACAGCAAGCTTGCGTTCCGATAGACCGCTGCCTACGTTACGGCGCGTGCAAGACACCGCAGTGCAAGCTCCTCCGCCTGTCACCCAGATTCTGCGGTATCGCGGCCGAACCATCACGGCGAGTGACGTTGCCTTCTTGCGGCATTTGATCGCGGAATCGCCCGGCTGCAGTCGGCGCAAGCTGAGCGAGCGTGTTTGCGCGGCCTGGGGATGGGTGCAGCCCAACGGCACCATGCGTGACATGGTGTGCCGCAGCCTGATGCTGTTGTTGCACCGAGCCGGCCACATCGAATTGCCACCGGTGCGCTTTCAGACTCTGAACAACGTCGTGCTGAAGCGCCGCACCGCGGCGCTGCCCGAAGACCTCGACCGCTCGCCAATCGAGATCAGCTTCGCCGAGCTCGGACCACTCGAGTGGCGGCAGGTGCGCCGAACGCCCGACGAAGGGCTTTTTCACACCCTGCTCGCTGAGCACCACTACCTCGGCTCGGTGCGGTGCGTCGGTGAACACCTGAAGTTTCTCGTGCTCGCTGGCGGTCGCCCGATCGCGTGTTTCGCGTGGTCGTCGCCGCCGCACAAGCTGAACCCGCGCGACCACTTCATCGGTTGGTCAAGATCGGCGCGCGATCACAACCGGCACTTGATTGCCTACAACCCGCGCTTCCTGATCATGCCGTGGGTGAAGGTGAAGCACCTCGCTTCGCACCTGCTCGGACACATGGCGCGGGTGCTGCCTGCGGAATGGCAACGCGTCTACGGACACAAGGTCTGCTACCTGGAGACCTTCGTCGACTGCGGGATCTACCCCGGCACGTGCTACAAGGCGGCAAATTGGGTGGTGCTCGGCAAGACGACGGGACGCGGCAACAACGCGCCGACCCAAGCGCAGACCAAGTCGATCAAGGAAGTGCTCGGCTATCCGTTGTCGAAGGACTTCCGCAAACAGCTCGCGAGGTTGCCATGACGGTGAAGATCTCGCCGTCACCGGTTGATGTGCACATCGACGACATCAAGCGCCTGCTCGAGGAGGCCGAGCAGCGCCCGCTGACCAAGGCGGAGTGCGAGCAACTACTCAGCGTGGTGCTGTCGTACAGCCAGGTCGGCGAGATGTTGGCCGACAGGAAGGCGACGATCGCGAAGTTGCGGCAAATGCTGTTCGGCACGAGCAGTGAGAAGAGCGATGTCGTGCTGGGCAAGCCGGGCACGGAACCATCGGCTACGGCTGGCAACGGCGACGAAGCCGCCGCCGCCGATGTTGCGAAGAAGCCGGGTCACGGCCGCAACGGTGCCGACGCATACCACGCATCCACGCGCACGCAGGTCCCACACGAGTCCAAGAAGGCTGGCGACAAGTGTCCGGAGGTCGAGTGCAAGGGCATCCTCTACAAGCAGGCCGAGCCGGCGGTCATGGTGCGTGTCTTTGGCGGTCCGCCGCTGCACGCGCATGTGTGCGAACTCGAGCGGTTGCGCTGCAGCCTCTGCGGCGTGGTATTGACCGCAAAGCAGCCCGCAGGCCTTGGTGTCGACAAGTACGACGCGACGGCCGCGAGCATGATCGGGCTCTTGCGCTACGGCACCGGCGTGCCATTCCACCGCTTGGCGCAGCTCGAAACAGACCTCGGCGTGCCGCTGCCCGTGTCGACGCAGTGGGACATCGCCGCTGGCGCCGCGAAGAAGATCGGCCCAGTCTTCGAGGAGCTCATTCAGCAGGCGGCACAAGGCGAACTCATACACAACGACGACACCACGATGCAGGTCCTGGACCTGCAAGCCGAGCTACGAGCGAGTGCCGCCGATGACGATCCCAGCGACAAGCGCACGGGCATCTTCACGACGGGCATCGTGGCAATGGTCGCGGATCGGCGGATCGCGCTCTTCTTTACCGGTCGGCAACACGCTGGCGAGAATCTCGCCGATGTCTTGAAGCGGCGCGCTGCGGACCGGCCACCGCCGATGCAGATGTGCGACGGGCTCTTGCACAACCTGCCCAAAGAACTCGAGGTCATCCTCGGCAACTGCCTGGTGCACGGCCGCCGCAAGTTTGTCGACGTGTTCGACAGCTTCCCGGAGCAGTGTCGTCACGTGCTCGAGGCCTTCCGTCAAGTGTACCGACACGATGCCGACTCCAAGGCTCAAGGCATGTCGCCGCAGGAACGGCTGGCACACCACCAGGCGCACAGCGGCCCGGTCATGGACGAGCTGAAGCGGTGGATCGACGCGCAGATCGTGGAGCGCAAAGCGGAGCCCAACGGACGGCTCGGCAAGGCGATCATTTACCTGCAGAAGCGATGGCAGCCGTTGACTCTCTTCCTGCGCAGACCGGGGGCGGCGCTGGATAACAATGTGTGTGAGCAAGCCCTGAAGCAGGCCATCATCCATCGCAAGAACTCGCTCTTCTACAAGACCGAGAACGGCGCTCGCGTCGGCGACACCTTCATGAGCCTGATCCACACCGCCAAGCTGTGCTGTGCCAATCCGTTCGACTACCTGACCGAGTTGCAGCGGAACGCTGGTGCGGTAGCGAAGGATCCGGCGGCCTGGCTGCCATGGAACTACCGCGATGCGGTTGGCGGCGGGGGTGCCGCAGCTTCGATCGCGGCTAGCTGACCGTCAGGGCCGGCGGCGGATTCCGCGGGAATTCTGGCCTAGCGCAGGCTCACCGAAAGGACACGCTTCAGCAGCTTGACGTCGGCGCGCAACAACGCGACTCTCGTAAAGCAACGTTAGTACTTGTACAACCTTACAGACGCCGAACTCGCGCGCCGGCGCCTGACAAAGTAGTGTTAGAGCGCTTCTCGATCGAGCCGACGGCCAACGCGGTCTTGCGATGGGCGAAGAGGGAAGGCTTCTCGGTGCCGGCCCGGCGTTCGTTTGCCGACGGCACGAACGCTCTGACCTGGCAGCCGCTGTGCATCAGTCGGCTGAAGGAGATTCTCAAGAGTCCGATCTATGCTGGTGCGTATGCGTACGGACGTCGAGCAGAGAAGAACATCCTCGTTGACGGCGAGATCCGAAGCGTTCGCAAGTGCAAAGCACCGGACGATTGGGTTGCCCTCATCCGGGAGGCGCACGAGGGCTACATCACCTGGGACATTCACATGAGAAACCTCGACAAGATGCGCGAGAACGCGGCAAGGTGTTCTTCACCGGGAGCGCCACGAGAGGGTCGCGCTCTGCTGACCGGCATCGTGCTCTGCGGCCGCTGTGGTCGGCGCATGCGGACGACATACCCGCGCAGTATCGACGAGAGTTGGACCTACGTGTGCTACGGACAGAACGATCGCGGTGCAGCGATCTGCTGGTCGGTCCGCGGACGGGCGATCGATGTCGCAGTCGAGGAGTTGTTGTTGCGGATGATCATCCCTGACGAGCTCGACCTCTCGCTCGCGGTCGAGCACGAGGCCGAAGCGCAAGCCGCATGCCTGCACGAGCAGTGGAAGCATCGACTCGAGAAGGCCGAGTATGAGGCACGTCGAGCCGAACGGCGCTACATGGCCGTCGACTCCGACAACCGCACCGTTGCCCGCACGCTCGAAGCCGATTGGGAATCCCGACTGCAGGATCTCGAGGCGGTTCGACAGCGCTACGACAACGCAAAGCGCGAGCACCGCGTGCAGCTGACCGTCGAGGATCGGCGCAGGATCCGTGAACTCGCCCAGGATCTTCCCGCCGTCTGGCGTGCACCGACCACCCAACCAGCGGACCGCAAGGCCATGTTGCGCATCGTGATTGAGGCCGTTGCAATTCGCCCCATCGATGTGCCGCAGCGCCGGACGCACATCCAGGTGCAGTGGAGGAGCGGCGCCGTCGACGAACTGGTGATCGCACGGCCAAGTGCCGCGGAGTGGGGTCGAACTCCGGACGAAGCCGTCGACCGCATCCGACAGCTAACCGCACTCGGATTGTTCGACAAGGAGATCGCCGAGAGACTCTGCTCCGAAGGCCTGCGATCAGGCTCAAGACGTCCCTGGACATCGGGCGCGGTCAAGCACGTCCGTCTCCAACACTCGATCGTGCGTACGGTCCACAAGCCGCTCGGCCGTGCTCCACTGCCTGAGCGTCACCCAGATGGGCGATACTCCATGTCGGGCACCGTGAAACGCTTTGGTGTTTCCGAATGGCAGGTCAACCGGTGGATCGAGCTCGGGATGGTAGAAGCGGTACGCGAGGACTTCCCGCCATACCGTCGCGTGTGGTGGCTGACCATCGACGACGCCACGACGAGGCGGCTCGCCGAACACACGAAATCGAACCACACAGATCGGAAGACCCGGGCATCGACGGCCCGAGGAGATGCATTATGAGCGGCGATTGGAGCGATTGTGCAGG
>JBDSBS010000139.1:0-2781 GCA_039921435.1 Planctomycetota bacterium
CTGCCGATCGGCGAGCCGGGCCTGCGGGGGAAACCGGGTGTCGACCACCGTGGCTACGACTTGTCGATCGAGGCCAAGGGCTACCCGCCGCAGCCGCTGCACGCCTGCGAAGTACACGAGGGCCAGGAGCAGCGCATCGGAATCCGGCTCCGGGCCGCGCGCAGCATCGCCGTCACCGTGACGGTGCGCGACGACCTTGGCGCCCCGGTCCAGGGTGCGAAGGTCGAGGCCCTCGGCGAGCGCGATGTCGAAGTGAGCACCGACGCGAACGGCTGCGGCGTCGTGCGCCTCGCCGCCGCGTCGAAGCTGGGTTTGTCCGCCAGCCATGTCGGCTACAGGAGCGCGCAGCGGTGGCTCGAGCCCGAAGCCGAGGCTGTGGCGCTGCAGACGACGTTGACGCTGGCGCGCGTGCGCCCGCTCGACGGGCAGGTCAAAGACCAGTTCGGCGCCCCTGCCGCCGGCATGTCGTTGCACGTCGAGGACCGAATCGTCGGCCAGAGCGACGTCGAAGGACGCTTCCATGTCGACGAGTTTCCGCTCGGCCCGCGCAAGTTCCTCGTCGTGTCCGGGTCCGAGATGGACCCGATCCAATGGACGGGCGAACAGAGTCCCGAGACCGTCGACGCGGAGATGGGTCCGGTGAGCATCGTGCTGCAGCGGCGTCCCGGCAGTGTCGCCGTGCGCGTCGCCGTCGTCGGCGCGGCCACGGGCGAAGCGCTGGAGCTGAGCGATGCGCGGCTGTTCCTGTACCTCGACGCCCCTGGCGGCTACTTCCTGCAGAAGCGAACGCAAGCTGGCCGCGGGTTCGTCACCAGCGCCGCTACGCCCGCCGGGCGCTGGCGCCTCGACGTCGTCACCGCCACGGGTCACCGCGGCTCGCTGCCGTTCGAGCTGATCGAAGGCCAGCCGCCGACCGAACTGCGGCTCGAATTGCCCCTTCCCGGCACGATCACCGGCCGGCTGCGGTTCCAGGGCGTCGCACCGCCGAGCAACGCGATCCTCAGCGTGCGCCACGCGGCCATCGACCGCAGCGCCTTCGTGCAGTTCCACTATCCGGGCCGCTGGCATCTCGACGCCGCGACCCAGACCGTCGCCGACAACCAGTTCGGCAGCACGGGCTCACTGCGCATGCAACCCGTCGCCAATCCGACCTTCACGCTCGCTTCGGCCGACCCAACCGACGAACTGATCTTCACTGTGCGCGGCGACGGCATCGCCGGCGAAGCGACGGTGCGCGTGCAGCCCGGTCGTTCGTGCGAAGTCGTCGTCGAGGTCGGTCCCAAGCCGCCCCGCTGAGCCAGGCAGTCCAGGTTTTGCGCGAGTTTGGTCCGCGAGCAACTGGCGAGTGGAAAGCAGCGCGTTCGCACGCTCGCATGCACCGTCGCCGCGAGGCCGCGACTCGACCGCGAACCCACATGCAAACTCTCCGAGCATCGATCACCGCGGCAGCAATGTGGTCCTTGCTGCCGGCCCAGCAGCAGGCACCGCGGCAGGAACCCGCGCCGCCGGCCCCACTCAGAAACCTCTACGCCAGCGACGCGCCGTACCGCACGCCGCGTTCGGGCGAAGGCGTGCGCGGGTCGGTGTTCGGTTCCGCTATGGACATCGAAGCGCGTGACCGCCGGTCGGTCGCGGCCTGGCAACTCGGTGTTGCTGCTGCCGCCGATGCCGACGACAACGAGGCTGTGCCGTTCGGGTCGTTGTACTTCTGGGAACGTCCCGACGAAGGGCATCTGCTTCGCGCGAGCCTGGCCGGGGTCTACGACCAGGTGACTTGGGCGCAGACGAACGCGCGGGGCGGCGAGCTGGTCGCCACGTTCGAAAACTACACTCTGCCGTTCGCCACGGGTGAACTCACGGACGGTGTCGTCGCCGATGGCGAGAAGCTCTATTGGGGCTATGTGCGAGCAGGCATCGGCATTGGCGCGCGCCGCTCGGTCGGTCCCGGCCAAGAGAACATGTTCGCCAGCGACCTGCTGTTCGAGCCGGGGCTGCTCTACTTCGGCCGCGACGACAAGACCGATGCCGGCTACCAGGTGCCCGATTCGACGCCGGAGCTGCGGCTGCGCTGGATCCTGCGTTACGACGACATCGAGCGCAACCTGCTGGAGCTTGCGCACGAGGGCGTCGCGTTCGGCGTCGATGCGGTCGTTGGCTACCGCGTGCAGAGCGATGCGTGGGGGCTGCCCGGCACCGAGCAACACAGCGGCAACTACCACTATGCGCAGGCCACGGCTTACGCGTTTGGCATCACGGGCATGCCGGGACTGTCTGCGGCCAACCAGGAGACGAACCGCCTCTACTCTTCGGTGCACGGAGGCCTCGGTGATGGCATCGACCGCTTCTCGGCGCAGCGCGTCGGCGGCGGTCCCGATCTGCGCGGTGCCGAGTACGAGACGACGGCGCGCCCGTGGTTGCCAGGTGCTGCCTACAGCGAGTTCTTTCCCGACCACTACCTGATCGCTTCGCTTGGCTATCGGCGCGAGTTGGCCTTCTTCGCGCACCTCGACGTCGGCGCCACCGTGGCTTGGCTCGATCGTGACCGCGAGCGGGCAACCGGGCGCGAACGCTCCGACGACACACTGACGGCGCTGTCGGTGCGGCTCGCTTCGGGCTTCGTCGGCCGCACGCTGTTGCAGGTCGGCTACGCCCACAACTTCGACGTCGTGCGCAATGGCGAACGCGGCGGCGACGAACTGACGGTCATGCTGACGGGCCGCTTCTGACGGCCTCGCGCCTGTGCTACTCGTGCCGCAGCGCGCGCACCGGATCCATCATCGC
>JBDSBS010000140.1:0-6707 GCA_039921435.1 Planctomycetota bacterium
GCTGCTGGCCGTGAATGGGGTGGCCGCTTTGGGCCCCACGCTCGGCGCCGCGATGCAAGGACTCGACGCGGAGTCCGATGCGCCGATCGAGCTTCGCTGTCGCCGCGGCGACAGCGAACTCACGGTGGTGGTGCGGCCGACGCCGAGCACCAAGCCAGAGCCGCCCCGCATCGGCATTGTTCCGCTGCGCCGGCAAGTCCAAGGCGTGCGCCAGGGCGTGCCGTTCGTCGAACTCCTGGGCTTGAAGCGCGGCGACGTGCTGCTCGCGGTCGACGACCAACCCTTCCTGTCTGGCGACCTGGACGTGGTGAAGCAGGGACCCGAGAACCTGCGATTGCACATCGTGCGCGATGGCGCCGAAGTCTTGCTCGAGCGGCGTGCCACACCATCTGACCGCGAGTCGCTCGCCACGTCGGTGGTCCTGACGGCCGACGACAGCTTGATGCTGCAGCCGGTACCAAACACCGCTGCGGCGGCTGCGGGCTTGCGCAGTGGCGATCGCGTCGAATCCGTCGACGGCAACGCCATGCCCTCGTGGCAGAAGATGCGGCGCGCCATCGAGCGAGCCGAAGAGCAGCCTGTCACTCTGGTCGTGCGACGCCTTCCCCCTGGTCCGCGGCAGGGCTTCTTCGACGCCGAACGCCGGGACCTACCGCTGGGCGACAAGGTAGAGCTCGTGGTCACGCCGCGGCGCGAGGTGGTCTACGAGCCAGGCTTCGTGCCCAAGCTCGAAGAGTTGCGCGAAGAGACGCGGGCGACGTCGATCGGCGACGCGCTACGCCTTGGCACCGTGTGCTCCCTCGACCTCATCAAGCAGCTCTACGTCACGCTCAAGCGGCTCGTGACGGGCGAGGTCGGCACCCAGAACCTCGGTGGCATCATCCGCATCAGCCAGGTCAGCTACGACGCCGCGCAGCGCGGTCCGAGCTGGTTCTGGTACTTCCTCGCCCTGCTCAGCGTGAACCTAGCCTTCGTCAACCTGCTGCCGATTCCCGTGCTCGACGGTGGCCACCTGCTGTTCTTGCTGATCGAGAAGGTGAAGGGCTCGCCGGTCAGCAACAAGGTGCTGGGCTACAGCCAGGTCGTGGGACTCGTCTTCGTGCTGCTGCTCGTGTTGTTCGTCACCTACAACGACATCGCGCGGTTCTTCTAACGCGGCCGGTTTTCTAGCCGAACCGGTCCTCTGGCCCAATCGGTCTTCTGGCCCAATCGGGGTCGTTCGCCGGCGCAGAAACGCAGTTCCTTGTCGGTTCGGTTTCGGATCGAATCCGACGGTGCCCAGACTCCTCCCCATTCTGCGCCTGCTGCGCGTAGGCACGCTGTTCTCGCCGGCTGCCGACGTGGTCGCTTCGACAGCGATCGCGGGCCTGCCCTGGCGCTGGAGCATCGTCGGCGCCGTGCTCGCCGGCGTGTGCCTGTACGCCTCGGGCATGGTCTGGAACGACGTTGCCGACCGCCGGCTGGACGCCGTGCAGCGCCCCGAACGACCGCTGCCGCGCGGCGACGTCTCGCTCGCGTTCGCAGTCGCGTTGGCGTGCGCGCTCATGCTGCTCGGCCTGTTGTTGTCCCCCTGCCGCTTCTACCACGCTCTGATTGCCGCTCTCGTGCTCGCTTACGACTTCGCCGGCAAGCGCAGTGAGTGGGTCGGGGCTCTCTGCATGGGCACGCTGCGCGCCCTCAACCTCGGCACCGCGCTGGCGATCGGAGGCGATACCCCGCCGGCGACCGAGAAGTCGCTGCTGATCGCCGCTGTGTGCTACGGCATCTACATCGTCGCCGTAACGATCCTCGGCATCTTCGAAGACCTGCCGCGCGTGCGAGCTCGAGCCGTATCGGCGGTGCAGACGGCGCCGCCTTTGGCAGCCTTGTGCGGTCTCTGGGCGGTGCAAGGACACCTGTGGCCTGCGCCGGTGCTGGCGGCGCTCCCCATTGTGTGGTTCCTGCGCCGCAATGCGCTCGCTCGGACCTGGGATCAGGTCGCGATTCGCCGGTCGATGACGTTCTTGTTGCTCGGCACGATGATCTACACGTCGCTGCTAGCACTCGCCGCGGGTCGTTGGATCGAAGCTGTCGCCATCGCTCTCGCCATCGTGCCGGCCCGCCGGATCTCGCGTCGCATTGCGCTCACGTAGTGGCTCTCACGCAGGGGCCGCTCCAGCACGGACCGTCACGCAACGCGAGCAGTTGCTCAGCCCTTGAAGCCGAGCGACTCCAGCCGTGTCTGCCAGGCCGCGCGCGCTTCCTCGCGCGACAGTGTACCGTGGCGCACCAGGGTCTTGAGGGCTGTCTTGAAGCGCTCGAGCTCCTCCATGGGCTTGGGCGGCATCGCGGGCCGCGCCGACCGTTGGGCCGCGGCTGCCTGGTCGTCGGCCGCTTTGTCGACCTTGACCTCGTCGTCGGAATCGAGATCCGGCGCTACAGCCTGTTCGCCCTCCGGCTCGCGCTCTTCCATCGAGTCCTCTGGATCCGGCTCGTCGGACCCATCTTGCGCGTGCACGCGAGCGGCCAGGTGCTCGTCGATGGGCAGCGCATCGGCGCCTTCCCCTTCGTTCGCTCCCACCTGGGCTCGGAACTCGCGCTGCACATCCTCCACTTGCGTCGCGAACGGATCCTGGCCAATGTGCTTGTCGCCGACCTCCGCAGTGCCCTCCCAACGGAACTCGTCGAGCACGGGGCCGACCAGGTTGCCCACACTCGGCTCCATGCGGGTCTCGGCGACCTGGCTGCGACGCTGCTGCATCACGGTCACGACGAACGAGTTCATGCGGGCGAGTGCGTCGACGAGGAACGCCTCCATCTGCTGCTCGACCAACGCCCCGGTCGCTTCCTGAGCATTGCGCGCCACCTTCTCGACGATGCCGGCCGCCTGCCGCGTCGCCGAGGCGAAGAACTCGTGCACCTCGCGGGTCAAGCGCTGGTCGTGGACCTCGCGCTGCTCTACCTCCTCCAGCTCGCGCAACGCCGGGTTCTCGTAGCCCAGCGCGGTGTTCGGCGAGCTCAACTTGGCCCGCATACGCTTGCGCTCGCGCCGGAAGTCGTCAAAACCTTGGTCGTTGTGTTTGCGCAGGTGCATGGGTCTCCTCCGTGGCAGGGCCGGCACCCGGCACAACCACTGCCCGAGTATCGATTCTCTGAATCGCTGGCTTGATGCCGTCTGCGGTCGCGTCTCGCAAGCAGCACGGTGCGCAAGTCACGGCACCATGCCACCGAGCTTCCCGAGCGCGGCAGGTCTGCGCAAACGCCGCGGATCAGGCCAGACTCGGGTGCTCGCTCCCGCGTCGAACGGCGCACGCTCGATCCTGGCAACCGCCCCGCTCGCCCCCGATACTGCGTCCATGCAGGAATGGCGGCCGTCCCGCTTCGGCAACCCGGCCAGTTGGTACACGTTGCTCGGTGTGGTCATGTTGGGCCTCAGTGTCTGGGTCCCGTTCTTGTCCGCCGAGCGCACCGCGCGCATCGAACAGCGCGCCGACCAGATCGCATCGCACCTGCTGGCAGCCGCCAGGAGCATGCCCTTCGAGCTCGACGGGCCCACCCTCGAAGTCGTGCTCGCCCGCTTCTTCGCCCTCGCCGAGCGCGACGGCGTCTTCACCAACGACCTCCAAGTGCTCGATCCGCCCCTGCCTGCAACCCTGCTGACGCTCGAGAACAAGCACTACGGATTCCACCTCGCGATCTCGCCACCCGACCCCGCCGCCATCGTCGGCACCGATACGCAACCTGGCTACGAAGTAGTCGCTTGGCCGCTAAGCGCCGTTGGTCCTGGCCGCAGTGTGTTCTTCTACCCCGACAACGCGCCCCGCGCGTTCACGCGAAACCTCTCGATCGGCTACGAGGGCCTCGGTGATCGCCGACCTGTGCCGGGCAAGTGCCATCGCCGCACGGCACAGGGCCAGCAACCGACGAGTGCGTATCGCGCCTACGACGACGAGCGCTGGATCCTGTACTGATCTGCTACTCCGCTTGCCGATGGCAGAATCTGCGCGTGGCGAGCGAAAACGCGGAAGTAGTAGACCGGCACGAACCGACGCACATCACTCCGCCACGCGCACGAGCCGCAGCGAATCGAGCCGGAACCACGCGGTGCCCGCCATCGCCCGCAGGCCAAGCTGCAACTCGACGTCGCGCTGGAACTCGCCGACCTCGAACTCGCAGACGAGTGGGCGCCAGTTCTCCCGGTCGAACAGGCGCTCGCTGCGGGCGCCGTCGACGGCAAGCCGCACGCCGCCCCCCGTTTCCTCGCCGTCCACTTGCTTCGCCGCGGCGATGCCCTCGCAGCGCACCGTCGCCAGCAGCCGGTAGCGCCCGCGCGCCAACAGCACGTGCGTGCGCCACGCTGCCCGGCGCGATTCGTTGGCGCCCGGCAGGCAGGCTATTTGCAAGGCTGCGAGGCCCTGAAAGCCCTTCTTGGCCAGCGCGACGTGGTCGGTCTCGGCGGCCGGAAACCAAGTTTTCAGCGCGATAGGCTTCTCGCCCGAGAACTGCAGCGGTTTGGGCTCGGCAGCGCGCACCTGCACCTGCAGGTTCTTGTAGCGCGCCTCGAGGTGTTCGAGCAGCGAACGTACGGCTTCGGCGTGCTGCGCCGCGGCGTCGCCGGGGATCGTTCGCAGCTCCTTCTGCAGCTTGGCCGCCAGCACTTCGATGCGCGGCTTCCAGTTCGCGGGCGCCATGAGCGGCAGCAGGGCGCGCAGCCGTTCCCGGTAGCGCTTGCGGAAGCTCGGCTCCTGGTGCACGGCGCTGGCGACGATGCCCGACGGATGGGCGAGAACCGAGGCATCGCTGTCGCCGAGCAATTGGTCCATGCCGTGCGGCAGGAAGTACGCAACGCCGGGCGAAGTCGCGCACCAGAAGCGGAAGTTGTTGCCGTTCTGACTGTAGCCGTCCCAGTGGCACAACATCGCTTCGAGCGCCGTGAAGTCGAGCATCGCAGCGATGTCGACGACTGCTGACAGACGGGCGCCGCGGTCGAGCACGTCGCTTCGACACACAGCCAACAACTGCCGCAGGTCGCTGCGATCATCGACACCGTCGCCGCTGTCCTTCTCGAGTTCGCTGTCGATGTCCTGGCAGAAGCCGCCGTCGTAAAGGTTGCCGTGGCAGTTGCCGAACGTGCGCAGCAGGAACTGCGCGTCGAAGGCTTCGCGAAGGACGTAGAGCCCGAGCGTCGCGCCGTCGAGGGTGACGAGCGCGTGGGCAACGCGCGGTGCCGGCGCACCGGCCGCCGCGAACACTTCGTGGCCGAGCCACTCGCACAGCAGCGAGTCGTCCTGCACGCCGTTGTTGAGGTGGAAGCGTTGCAGACCGTGCAGTCGATTCGTGGCGCCAAACTTGCCGAGATTCACCGTGAAGGCCGGCCGGTCATCGATCGCGCGGAAGCTGCCAGCCGCTCCCTTGAGCTTCACGCCAACGCGCTGCCATGCCTCTTTGCCGTCGATGCACAGCGTTGCGGGCACATACTCGCGCGGCTTCTCGCGCAGGTGCGCTCGGTCAGGTTCCGCGAGCGTGAGCGCAATGTGCACCACTTCGCCGGCCGCGAAGAAGGTCCGCGCCGGGTCGGGGTCGACGGGCCCAGGCTGTTGTTGGGCAACCGCCGCGGTGCTGGCGAGCGCGAGGAGGAGACGCAGCATCGGTGGGTCGAGGGCCGGCGGATCGTAGCAGCTCTCGCGAACGGGGCATCGACGCCGTGCTCGCGGCGCCACGCGCGCCTGCCAACCCGCCTACTGCCACCGGTCAGAAGAAGTCGTTCAGGAAGTCGTTGAGCAGTGCCCGCATGCCCGGCTGCTCTTGGGCCCGCATGTTTTTCAGCCGCAACACGTCGTCCAAGGTGAGCCATCGACGCGTCAATTGGTTGAGCGCAAGCACACGTAGCTGCGGCAGTTCTTCGCGATCGAACAAGAGCGCGCGCAGAGGCGCCAGACAGACCACCTGCAGCGCCGAGTCTTCCCGGTCCGCAGCGATACCCGACAACGTCGACATCATCAATGCGCGCCTTTGCCAGTTCTCAGCGGGGATCTTTACAGCAGCCGCGACGACGTCCGTCTCGTGCCCGCGCACGTTGAGCAACAGGGTCGGGATGTAGTTCAGGGTCGTGTAGGCGCCCGAGTCGCTGCGGGCCACCGTGAGCTCTGGACCCAGGAAGAGTTCGAACAGGGCGGCCACCGACGCTTCGCTCTGGTTCTGCGCGATCGCCTGCAAGAACGGTCGCCCTTCGCCAGCCGGAGCCTTGCGGAAGCGTTCCATGAACACAGCCACGGCCCGGGGATCGTTGCTGGCTGCCAACAAACTGAGCAGCAACTGCACGCGCGTGCCAGTCGCGGTCTCCAGTTCTTCGAGCATGGCTGTGATGGCGCGCGGACGGTGGCGCCGCACGAGTTCGCGAACGGCGATCGACTTCACTTCCCACACTTCGTCTGGGGCGAGCATCACTTCGTAGATGTCGGCGATGTCCTCGCCTTCGATGCGAGTCAGTACGCGCGCGACCTCCAAACGGATGTCGGGCCGCAAGTGCGTCGACGCACGCAACAGGCTGTCGCGCAGCACGCCAGGATCGCCGAAGGAACTGCGCCGAACCGCGAGTCCCAGCGTGCCGATGTCCTCGCTCTGCATGGCATCTCGCAGCCAGACCGTGCCCGCTGTGTCGCCGGCGGCGTGCAGCACTCCCGCGATGATCGCCTTGAACTCGCCCACAGCCTCGGGCCAGCGGCCGC
>JBDSBS010000141.1:0-3261 GCA_039921435.1 Planctomycetota bacterium
CGATGCGGAAGTGCAGCATCTCTGGCGTAGCGCTGCCGCGCAGGCGCTCCGCGGTATCGAGGTCGTAGATCGCATCGGCGTACTGGCGAAGCCGGTGGTGAGCCCGCGCGCGCACGAACCACGCCAGCGCGAAGCTCTCGTCGCGCGCGATCGTCGACGATGCGGCGGCGACAGCGGCCAGCAGCAGGTCATGTCGATCGCGCTCTGTTCGCGGACGGTCCTGTTCGTCGCGAGTCGTCGAGGCGAGTGCCAGCAGTCGCTCTGCTTCAGCGAGGCCGCCTTGCAGGGCACTGCGGTTGCGTTCGCGAACGAGCACCAAAGCACCGATCGACAAAAGTATCACGGCGGCGAGCAACACGGTCTGCAGCGGCCGTTGCGCGCACCAGCGCAGGCCGCGCCGCAAGGGCCCCGGCAGCCGTGCCAGCACGCGGTCGCCGCGCAAGAAGCGTTCGAGGTCTTCGGCGAGTTCGAGCGCCGAGCCGTAGCGATGAGCCGGGTCGCGCGCCATGGCCTTGCCGACGACGGCCTCGATCGGAGCTGGAAGGTCTCGGCGCAACCGGCTCGGCGGCTTTGGGTCGTTCTCCAAAACAGCCTTGAGCACACTCTGCGCCGTTGGTCCGTCGAACGGTGGCTGCCCCGTGACGAGTGTATAGAGCGTCGCGCCGAGGCTGTAGACGTCGCCGAGAGTGCTCGCGGTGCTGGTGCCGCCGAGCACGAGTTCGGGCGCCATGTACATCGGCGTGCCAACGATGGCGCCACTTTCAGTCATCGAGCCCGTGCCGGTCTCGCGCGCGAGACCGAAGTCCGTGATGGCGACGCGTGGATCCTCTGGATCACCCTCGGCGTGCGCGGCGCGCAGCATCAGGTTGCCGGGCTTGATGTCGCGGTGCACGACGCCGTGCTCGTGCGCAAACTGCAGGGCTCTGGCGACCTTCGCCGCGATGGCGCAAGCCTTCTGCAGCGGCAGCGGACCTACGCGCAGTCGTTCTTCGAGAGTGACGCCGTCGACGAACTCCATCGCAAACCAATGCAGGCGACCTTTGGTGCCCTGGTCCACGAAGGCAACGATGTCGGGATGGCGCACGCGCGCCATGATGCGGCCCTCGCGCAGGAAGCGGGCCAGCGCACGTTCGGTCAGGGTCAGGCTCGGTGGCAGCACCTTGAGCGCGATGCGTTCGCCGGTCGCGCGCAGCCGGGCTTCGTAGACGATGCCCATCGAGCCCTTGCCGACTTCGCGCACGATCTCGAAGTCGGGCAGCTCTTGGGCCAGCGTCTCCGGCGCGAACGTGTAGAAGTCGCGCCGCGAGCCGAAGTCGGGCCCTTCGCTCACGGGCGGCGCGCCGCTTGGATGCGCGTGAGTTCTTGCAGCAGCTGCGGCAGCTCCGACAGGTGCAGCATGTTCGGCCCATCGCTGGGTGCGTGGTCGGGGTCTTCGTGCACTTCGAGGAACAGACCGTCGACGCCGCAGGCGACGGCAGCGCGCGCGAGGAACGGCACCTTCGTGCGGTCGCCGCCCGTCGAGGTGCCAGCACCACCGGGGCGCTGCACCGAGTGGGTCGCGTCGAAGATGAGAGGCTGGCCGAACGCGCGCATGGTCGGGAAGCCGGCGAAGTCGACGACGAGCGTGCGGTAGCCGAAGCAGGCGCCGCGTTCGGTGATCATCACGTTCGGATTGCCGGCCTCGCGCACCTTGCCGAGCACGTTGCCGACGTCGTCGGGCGCCAAGAACTGGCCCTTCTTGACGTTGACCGTGCGACCGGTGGCGGCGGCGGCGAGCAGCAGGTCCGTTTGGCGGCACAAGAACGCAGGAATCTGCAGGCAGTCGACGACCTCGGCGCACGGCGCACAATGCTCGCGTTCGTGCACGTCGGTCAGCACGGGCAAGCCGAGTTCTTTCTTGACGGTGGCGAGGATGGCGAGGCCTTCGTCCATGCCGAGACCGCGGAAGGCGCTGCCCGACGTGCGATTGGCTTTGTCGAAGCTGCTCTTGAAGACGAGCGGCACACCGGCGCTCGTGGCAATGCGGCGCAGCGCTTCGGCGTGGCGCAAACAGTGTTCGCGACTCTCGATGACACAGGGACCGGCGATGAGGGCGAATGGGTTGGTGGCGCCGAAGGGCACGCTGCCAACGAGAACTTGTCGCACGGGTGCGGGGGCTGTCATTCGCCGCATAGTAGCAGGTGGTGCATGTGGGCGCCGCAACGACGCATGGGCTCGCGTCGGGGACAAGAAAACAAGAACGCGACACTGTGCGTTGCGGTTTGACGGACCGCACATGGTGCGCTGCTCTCTACGTGTTCTTGCTGATATCGCGTGAGGTAGACTGCAGCCGGAGAAGCATCTACCTTCTCGCCCCTTCGCCAGGAGTCGCCGCACAGTGATTCGATTTGGATCGCGCCGCGAGCCATTTTCAACCGAGACATAGATGAATCGTATCCTTGCTACTCTCTCCGGCGCGGCGTTGCTCGCGACGGCTGTGACCGCTCAGGTCAACTACTCCTTCAACTTCGACGCGAACTCCACCGGCTGGACAGGGGACTTTGCCCGCTTCACAGGCGCCACATCTTGCGGAGGCACGGGGGGCGCGATGCGCAGGAACCTGTACTCGGGTGCGACGACAGGGCAGCTGATCTCGCCGTTGACCGGCACGTCGTTCGGTGGCAGTACGACGATCGCCTATACCTACAAGGTCGCCAATTGGAGCGCTAACACGGTCGGTACGGCGGCGCCATTTGGCAGCATCGACGTGCAGCACGGCGCCACGGCAACGGGCCCCTGGACCACCGTCGCGACCTTTGCTGACGAACTGCAGACTGGGTTATGTCTGCCGAAGTTGCACGTGTTCACGCCGCCGGCGGGCCCTCTCTACGTGCGCTTCTCGTGCACCTGGGCGGCAGGTGCTAGCGACGCCTATTGGAACTTCGACAACGTCGTGATCACGGAGGTTAGTGGTGCGTGTTCTGGCACGCCGAGTCCGGGCAACACGATTGGCCCCGTCGGCGGTGCTTGCCCCGGCGCCAACTTCGTGTTGACGCTGCAGAACGCGACACCCGGCGCGGGCGTTACCTATCAATGGTACTCGAGCACGGTGAGCGCCAGCGGCCCGTGGACTGCTCTCGGCACCTCGGCGACGCAGACCACCAGTCAGGTGGTTACGACTTGGTACTACTGCACCGTGACCTGCTTGCTCAACGTGGGCACCAGCAACGTGGTCCAAGTGAACATGAGCGTGCCGGCATTCCCGCAGGACTTCAGCTCCGG
>JBDSBS010000142.1:0-6161 GCA_039921435.1 Planctomycetota bacterium
GTGCATGCTGGCGGCCAAGGAGAAGGGACTGACGTGCATCGGCGTCGATCAGGCCGCGGAGGTCGGTGGCACGGTGGCTGCATACCCGCGCAAGAAGCTCGTGATGACGCAGCCGATGGAGCTGCCGTTGCACGGCAAGCTCAAGCGCCTCGAGTACACCAAAGAAGAGCTCGTCGAGATCTGGCAGCGCCTGGCCAAACAGCATTGTCTGCTCGTCAGGACGGGTGTCACCGTGCAGAAGATCGAACGCGACGCCGATGGGCTGTTCGTCGTCGCGACCAGCGGCGGCAAGGTGCGCGCTCGCCATGTCTGCCTCGCCGTCGGTCGGCGCGGCTCGCCGCAGAAGCTCGGCGTGCCGGGCGAGGACTTGTCCAAGGTCGCGTACTCGCTGCTCGATGCGGAGAGCTACACGAACCGTTCGATCCTCGTCGTCGGCGGCGGCGACAGCGCGATCGAGGCGGCGATGGCGCTCGCCGAACAAGAAGGCAACCAGGTCACCGTCAGTTACCGCAAGGGTGCGTTCTCGCGGCTCAAGGCGCGCAACGAGGAGCGCATCAAAGCTGCCATCGCCGAGGGGCGCGTGCAGGTGATGTTCGACACGGCGGTCGAGTCGATCACGCCCGGTGCTGTGGTGCTGCAGAGCACGCAGCAGGAAACGCAGCAGGAGTCGTCGAGCAACGTGGCCACAGCGCTGATCGAGGTTCCCAACGACGAAGTGTTCATCTTCGCCGGTGGCACGCCGCCGTTCCCGTTGCTCGAGGCCGCGGGGGTGTCGTTCGATCCCGCTCTGCGCCCGCCCGAGCAGGTTGCCACCGATCGTGGTAACGGACTGCTCATAGCACTGGCGGCGACGTGCATCGGCTTGCTTGCCCTGCTCGGCGTGCGGCTTGCCTACACGACGTATTACGACCTGCCGATGGGGCTGCGGCCGGGCTCCGAGGTGCACGATCTGCTGCGGCCGCAGGGCTGGCTCGGTCTGCTGGCGGGCCTTGCCGCCGTGACGCTGTTCTTCGCGAACTTGCTTTACCTCGGCCGGCGTTCGCTGCGCTTCGGTCGTTGGTTGCCAGGCTCGCTGAAGGCTTGGATGAGCGCGCACATCGCGACCGGGCTCGGTGCCTGCCTGCTCGCCATGCTGCACAGCGGCTTTTCGCTGCGCGATGGTGCTGGTGGTCATGCCTTGATGGCGATGATCGTCGTCGTCGCGGCCGGTGTCGTCGGCCGCTGGTTCTACGCCTTCGTGCCGCGCGCGCAGAACGGCCGCCAGCAGGACCTCGAAGAAGTGGGCTCGCAGGTCGCCGCGATCGCTGGCGAATGGGACCAGCATGGGCGCGGTTTTGGGGCCGAGGTGCGCCAACAGGTCGAGGCGCTCGTCGACAACGCGCGCCTCGGCCGTGGCTTCGTGCTGCGCGTCGTCGGGTTGCTCAGGAGCCAGTTGCAGCTGCGCCGGCACTTGGCGCAGATCCGCAGCCAGGCAGCCGCCGAGGGTGTGCCCGAGCCCGAGGTCTCGCGCTTGCTGTCGTTGTCGCGGCGTTCGCACCGCTTGGCCATGCAGCTCGCACACTACGAAGAAGTGCGCGGCCTGCTGTCGGTGTGGCGATGGCTGCATCGTTGGTTGGCGCTCCTCCTGCTGTTGTTGACCACCCTGCACGTCGTCTCGGCGCTGCGCTTTGGCGGCGTCGACTTCGGGGTCCTGCTCGGCCGAAGAGGTGGCGGATGAAGCTGATCCGTTGGCTTCTGCCGATCGCTTCCCTGGCGTGCGTGCTGTTGTTTACGCTGTGGGACATGCGCCGTGCGAGCACGGGGCCAGGTCCTCTGCATGCATCGCACACAGCCGTGGCCGCCCTCGAGCAAGGCACGAAGTGCGAGGCATGTCATCGAAGTGGTGCCGGTGTGGATGCGAAGGCCTGCATGCAGTGCCATGCGGCCATCGGTGCGCAGGCGGCGGCGCGCACCGGATTACACGGCAGCCTGTCGGCCGAACAACTCGCGCGCTGCGAGACCTGCCACAGCGAGCACCACGGCTCGTCGGTGCCGCTGATCGCACCGCATGCGTTTGCGCGCGCGGGAATCGCCGACGTTGCCGCGTACGACCATCGTCATGTGCAGTTCCATCTGAACGGGGCGCACAGCAAGCTCGCCTGCGTGAACTGCCACAACCAGGCGGACTCCGTCGAGCCGTCGGTTCCTGCGCGCTACCTCGGGCTGTCGCAGTCCTGCGCCACCTGCCACGAAGACGTGCACCGCAGTGCGTTCGGCAAGGACTGCGAGAGTTGCCACGGACAAGAGCAGCCGTTTTCGGCGGTTCCGAAGTTCCCGCACACCGTGTTCGCGCTCAGTGGCGCTCATGCTCGGGTTGCCTGCGCTGCGTGCCACGAGCCGGAGTCGGCGCACGACGTTGCGACCTTGCGCCAGCAGCCGGTTGCGGCGCGCGAATGCGTCGCCTGTCATGCCAACCCACACGATGCGGCGCCCGCTGCCAAGGTGCTGCACTTGCGGGACGCCCAGGATTGCGCTCGCTGCCACGCGGCGACGCGATGGAACGAGGCGCGACCGACGGCCGACGCCCACGCTGCCTACGGCTTCGCGCTGCGCGGTGCGCATGCGACAGCCGACTGTGCGGCGTGCCACGGCAATGCGGCGCGCGCACCTCGCTGGTCTGGGCCAAGCCCCGAACTCGCCGCATGCAGCGCGTGCCACGAACATCCGCACGGTCCTGCGCTCATGGCGGCGGCCACGGCGGTGCAAGGTCCGGCGGCCGGTTGTGCCGATTGCCATGCCGACGCCGATGCGCACTTCGCACAGGGTCGCATGAACGCTGCCCAGCATGCGGCGTCCGGTTTCACATTGACCGCGCCGCATGGCGACCTCGCTTGTGGTGCATGCCACCTGGGAACACAGCGCAGCGAACGCTTCCCCGGCCGCGCGCCCGAGGACTGCCGCGGCTGCCACCGCGATGTGCACGGCGGTCAGTTCCCGGCGGCGCAGTTTGCCCAATGCACGGACTGCCACGCGACGACGCACTTCATGCCGCACGGGTTCGGCACTGCGGCGCACGCGAAGACAAAGTTCCCGCTGACGGGCGCACACGACGCGGTCGGTTGTGCAGCCTGCCACCGTGAGGTCAAGGACGGCGGGCGCACGTTCCACGGCACCGCGGGCGAATGTGCAGCGTGCCACACCGACGTGCATGCTGGCCTGTTCGATCGCAAGGGACGGCCGGCGAGGGTGGGCGGGCGGCAGGGCTGCGCGCGCTGCCACGACACCGCGGCATTTGAGCCGGTGGTTGCCGACTTCGACCACGAACTGTGGACTGGCTACGAGCTCGCGTCGTCGCATGCGCGCCTCGTCTGCAACAAATGCCACGCGGTTGGCACGGGCGGCCCGCAGAGTCCGCGGCTCGGTAAGGTCAACGGCACGACTTGCAATGCGTGCCATCAGGATGCCCACGCTGGCCAGTTCGCTTTGGGCGGCGCCACCGACTGCGCGTGCTGTCACACAGCCTCGGCGTGGCCAGAACTGCACTTCGACCACCAGCGCCAGAGTCGGTTCGCGCTCGATGGCTTGCACGAGAAGCTCGCGTGTGCGAAGTGCCACCTCGGCTACACGGTGGGCACGTCGACGCTCGTGCGCTACAAGCCGCTCGGCACGGCGTGCGGGGATTGCCATCGGCTCGGCAGTGCCGGGAAGGTCTTGAAGTGATGGCCCGCCCGTGGAACTTCGCAGCGTGGTCTTGCTTCGCCACCGTCGGTGCCATGGGGTCCGCGCTGGCGCAAGAGCCGGGTTCGGAGAAGGTCGTGCAAGTGACCGTGACCTCGACCGCCGACCGGAGCGTGTATCTCGACCACGGCCGCGACGTCGGACTGAAGGTCGGTTCACTCGTGACACTGCTTGCTCCCGGCGCACCGAACCTCGAAGTCGAAGTGCGGTCCGTGAGCCACAGCTCAGCGCGCGCCGAGGTGCCACCGGGCGTGCCCTTGCCACCGGTCGGCACACGCGGCGAAGCGCGCACGACGGTCGAGGTCACACAGCGCAACGAGCAGCAACCGTCGTCGTCGCGCCTCGTTCCCGAGCATCCACCGTGGTCGCGCCAGGAACCCTCACGCCAAGCCGACCAACCATTGCTCGTGCCCACGTTTGGCCAACGTCCCGACCAGCGGCCCGCGACACTCGACGGACGCTGGTTTGCCTCGGGGCAGTGGAACCAGGACCGCGGCGGCGATCGTTCGAGCGACTACCTGCTGCTGCGCACGGGGCTGCGCGCTGACGCGAGCAACTACTTGGGCACCGGAGAACGCATTCGCTTCGCTGGCGAACTCGACCACCGCAGCGTGATGCTGCCCGATGCACCCGACGAGACCGACCAGAACGCGCGGCTCGACTTGGCGTCGGTCGCGTTCGGCACCGAAGCCTGGGCCGCGACGGGTTTCGAAGCCGGTCGCTTCTTCTCGCCGCACCTGCCCGAGATCGGGCTCGTCGACGGCATCGAAGTCGTGCGGCGCTTCGAAGGCGGCTACCGGCTTGGCGGCGGGCTCGGCGCCTATCCGCGGCCGTTCCCGGCCCGCGAGACGGGCGAAGACACCGGCGTGCACGCGTTCTTCGACTACACGTCCGACGCGCGGCGCAGCTTCGCCTACGCATTCGGGGCGCAGAAGACCTGGCACAACGGCGCGCCCGATCGCGACCTCGTGCTCGTGCGCGCCGAGTGGCGGCCGGCCGAGCGCGTCTGGCTGATCGGCAGTGCGAAGGTCGACATCTACACGGGCAGCGACACCATCAAGGGCCGCGGTGCCGAACTGACCGAGCTCTTGGCGCAGGCCCGTTGGGATGCGCGTGACGTCGGTGCGGGTCTGAGCGTGTCGCACTTCACGTGGCCCGAACTGAGGCGCGCCGAGTACCAGTTCTTGCCCGACGAGCTCGTGCGCAATGGCTACGTCGACCGCATGTCGCTCAACGGTTCGCTGCGTCCCGCTTCGTGGTGGTCGTTGCGTGCGCGCGCCGACCTCTGGCGCGACCAGGATCGCGATGGCACGGGCTACGGGCTCGACTCGGACTGGCGCTCCGTGATCGGCGAGGGCTCGAACCTGTCGCTGTCCGTGTTTCAAAGCGACGGCGGCTACTCGTCGGGCCCTGGTGCGCGCTTCACGCTGCGGGCGCCGCTCGGTGATGGCTGGTGGCGGATCGGCTACCGTTGGCATCGCTACGAACTGGCTACCTTAGTGACCGGTCCCGAGAGCTTCGTGCGGCAGTCGGCGGAGTTCGGACTGTCGTGGCCTATCGCGACGAACGGCGACCTCGACCTCTCGTTCGAACGCTGGTTTGGCGATGGCGAAGACGCCACCGCGCTCGGCTTCTACGTGCAATGGCGGTTCTGATGCAACACGACCATCGACCTCGACCCCAACCCCGAAGGTGGTGGCAGCGCAGCAGCGTGTGGGTCGGCGTGTTTGCGCTGGCCGTCGCCTGCGCGACGTTCGTGCCGCAGCAAGGCTGGAATCCCGCGGCAGGTCCCGTCGTGCCGCACGACACGTTTCCGGCCGATTGTTCTCTGTGCCACAAGGGAGGCGATTGGCACTCGCTGCGCGAGGACTTCACGTTCGACCACGGCGCGCGCACCGGCACAACACTCGGGGGCGCGCACAAGAATGCGGGCTGCTTGTTGTGTCACAACGACCGTGGGCCCGTGCAGCAGTTTGCCGCGCGCGGCTGTGCCGGTTGCCACGCCGATCCGCACCTCGCCAGGCTCGGTGCTACGTGTGCGGATTGCCACAACGAACGCACGTGGTATCCGCGCGAAGCGATCGCCATGCACGACCGCACGCGGTTCCCGCTGGTCGGGGCGCACGCGGCTGCGGCTTGCTTCCGCTGCCATCCCGGTGCCCAGGTCGGCAACTTCGCCGGTGCGCTCAGCGAGTGCGCACAGTGCCACCAGGCCGACTTTGCGCGCACGACGAACCCCAACCACGTGCTCAGCAACTTCTCTCGATCCTGCGAAACGTGCCATACGCCTCTCGGTTGGAAGCCGGCGCGCTTCGATCATCCGGGGTCGTTCCCACTCAGTCTCGGTCACGCCGGCCGCGCCTGCAGTGAATGCCACACGACGGCGAACTCCTTCGTCGGCCTGTCGACCGGCTGCGCGTCGTGCCACAGCGACGACTTTGCGG
>JBDSBS010000143.1:0-7689 GCA_039921435.1 Planctomycetota bacterium
GATAGTAGGAGTAGTACGAGCCATAGCCGTAGCACGGATCCCACCAGGCATTCCAGCTCGAGTTCCAGCATGAATTGTAGCCGTAGCTCGAGTAGCCGATGGAGCGACGCGGCCAGGCGTAGTGCGACGATCGGTAGGTGGTGGTGCCAGTGGCGCCGCCGATCAGGGAGGCGCTCGCGCGCGGGCGTGAAAGGCGCGGGGACGTGCCGCGGGGCACGAGCTGGGCAGCGGGGGCGGCCGTTCCTGAACGCACGGTTCCGGCGCGCACGGTGGGGGTCGCGGTGTTGGCTGCCCGGGTGCCAGAGCGCACAGTGTCCGCGGGCGTGTAGCGCCCCGTCACGGGAGTCGTCGTTGCCCGCACGGTCGTGCGCGGCGCGAGGTCGCGGTTGCGGCCGCCTTCCGATGCGACGGGGCGGACTGTGGGTTGCGTGGCGCGATAGCGCGAGTCGACTGGTTCGCTGCGCGGCCGGGTGATCGGCGCGTAGTCGCGGCTCGAAGGCTCACTGCGGCGCACGTTGCTGCCCCTGGTTTCCCCGATGCCAGAGCTCGGACGCGTAGAGCTCGGACGCGTGATGGTGCCGCCGACGGGGCGCGGGCTGCCGCGGTCCGGTTCGCTCGGGGCCGGTTGATAGCGGGACGTCGGTTGGCGTGCCGGAGTCGGCGCCGTCTCGGTGGGTCGCACGTCGCTGCGCGTCGACGTTCGCGGCGTGTAAGGACGGGGGGTCGGCGACACAGGCGTCGAAGAACCTGGCGTGTTCGCCGGGAAGCGTGGGCTCGTGGAAGGTCGCGGCGCGGTTGGTTGCGGGTAGCTCGGCGTGCTGCGTGGAGCCGTGACGCGAGGTTGCGACGGAACCGGCGCCGAGGGTCTCGGTGCTTGTACGGCTGGTCGGGGGGAAGGAGCCGGTCGCGGAGCCTGCACGGAAGGCGCTGGACGCGGAGCCTGAACCGAAGGCGCAGGTCGCGGAGCTTGAACCGATGGTCGCGGGGCCGGCGCAGGCCGCGGGCTCGGTGCACTTGGCTTCGAGTCGGGGCGACTGTCGGGGCGTTGAGCTGCCAACGGCACCGCCAAGAGCACGCAGAGCGGGACGAACAACAAGGGGGTGCGACGTAGATTCATGGGGTCCTGAAAGCGCCGTGGCGCGGGCCGCGCGCTAGCAACAAGGATACCGGATTCGTCGTGCACTTGCAGGGCGCGCTCTCACCGGTCTTGCGGCTGACCTAGAACCGCGTTGCGCAGCGGCAAGAGCCAATCTGACCGGTTGCTTGTCGCCCGTTCTCGCCCCGGCACCGCTTCGATCCAAACTCCGGCCCGCGCCTTTCGGCGCGAGTGTGTCTCGCGCCGAAGACATGGGGTACGGCTCGGTTGGACCCGATGTGGGTTGCGCCCGCGATCCCGTCGGCTTTTCGCCCGACCGCGTGGCACGATGCGCGCATGAAGTTCCTGGCAAAACTGTTTTTCCGCGGGCTTGCGGCCATCCTGCCATTGGCCCTGACCGGCTACCTCGCGTATGCTGCGGTGGTCGCCGGCGAGACGCTGCTGCGCAGCTTCGTGCTGCTGTTCTTGCCCGAGGAGCGCTACTGGCCGGGCATGGGCTTCGCGCTGTCGATCGTGCTCGTCATGGCGATCGGTCTGCTGATGTACTCGTTCATCGTGCGGCGCGTCTACGGCGCCATCACGCGCCTGCTCGAACGCATTCCCGTCGTCAAGTCGGTCTACGGCATGATCGTCGACGTCGTGCGCCTGTTCGGCAGCGCCGACGAGAGGCCGTTCCGCAAGGTCGTGCTGGTCGCGCCATCGCCGGGAACGGAGCTGATCGGCTTCCTGACGCGCGAGGACTTCAAGGACATGACCGACATCGGCGCCGACAAGGTCGCGGTGTACCTGCCCATGAGCTACCAGCTCGGCGGCTTCACGGTCATCATGCCCCGCGAGCAGGTGCGCGAGATCACGACGATGAGCGTCGAGGAAGCGCTGCGGTTCTGTGTCACGGCGGGGGTCGCTCGGCACGAGTGAGGGGCAGCGGGCCATCGGCACGCGAGAACACTCTCCGGCCCAGCGGTTCCGGTCCGTAAGATCGCGACCCATCATGGGTCGCACCTTCGTCGTCCTTCCCTGCCTCCTGGCCACAACGGTCGTCGGTCAAGCGCCCCAGTGGCCCTACTCGATGGACTACGGCCCGTGCCTGATGACGACGGTCGAGACCGGTGGCCAGAGTGTCGTCACGGAGAAGGGACTGGTCGTGCGCTTGGGCGATCTCGGCGCCGTGGCGTTCGACACCCAACTGCTGCGGTTGTCGGCAGCGTGGACGCACGGTTGGCTCTACTTGCGCGGCACCGCCTACGACGGTGCGCACGGACCGATGCCGCGGCTTCGCGGCGCCATGGTTGCGGAGACGAAGCCTGGGCCGGGCTGGGCCAAGAACGGGGACTTCTCCGATCCGCGTTCGATCCCGTACGGTCCGCTGCCGCGCAGCGATGGCCAGTATCGCGGTGCGTGGCTGCACGGTGGCCAAGTCATAGTCGGCTACCGCACCGGTGACATGGACGTGCGCGAGGGCTATCGCATCGATCCAGCGGCGCCGGGCGTCGTGCAGCGCACGCTCGAACTCGGTCCGTCGGCAGCGGAACAACTCATGGTCGTCATGGACGGACCGGACGGCGCCGAGCCGGGTTCGGCCACCATGCAGACGCCGATGCGGCTGGCGATGCTGCAGTGGCAGCCGCGCGTCACCGACCTCGTCGAACTCGACGTGAGCACGCGCGCATGGGAGACGTTGGCGATGGGCGGGCCGTCGCGCGGCGACTACCTCGATGCGTCGAGTGGCACGGGAGCAACGATCGCGTTCGTGCCCGGCTTTGCTCGGCCGCACGGCTTCGCGGCGGGTGACAACGGCAGCGAGTCATTGCAAGCGCGGCTCGTGCCCCGTCTCGCCGACGGCGAGGCCGCGGCCAACGACGACGATACGAAGTGTTCTGTCTGGTTCGACGAGCACGAGGTCAACGACCGCAAGACCGACGACGGCCGCTTCCTCGTCGACCTGCAGAAGGCAGTCGACGTGTCGCGCGTCAGCACGTTCACCTGGCATCGCGGCGACCGCAGCACGCAGCAGTACGATCTGTTCGGCAGCGCGGCGGAACAAGCGCCCGATCCCGCTGCCAAGAAGCCCGAGAAGGCCGGCTGGACGGAGATCGCTGCGGTCGACAGCGGCGGTCTGGGCAGCGGCGACAAACACGGCGTCAGCATCGCCAAGGAAGGTGGGCTCGGCCGCTATCGCCATCTGCTGTTCGTCGTGCGCAGCGGGCGCGCGTTCTTCTCCGAGGTCGACGTGTTTGCCGATCGCTTCCGCGCGCCGGTCGACGCCGTGGGCCGCAGCCGGCAGAACCTCGTCTGCGCCCTGCGCGGCGATGCGGGACCCGAGCTGCTGGTGCAGAAGGCCCGTATCCTGATGCGCGTGCTGCCGCACGACAAGACCGTCCGGGTGCAGCTGGCGATGGCCGGCGGCAGCGAACGAGATGTCCACGCGGCGATGCCCGCGTTGACCGCGGCGAGCGAAGTGGCGACGTTGCCGAGCAAACCAGGTGCTGCACGCTGGGGCGAACCGATCGTCACCAAGGGCACTCGCGGCGCCGACGACGGGGCGTTCGCCGTCGACACGCTCACCATCCCGTTCGACAACCGCTTCGGGTCGCGCATGCGCACCGGTGCGTTCGACTTCTTCCGCGACGGCCGCGCCGCCGTGTCGACGTGGAACGGTGACGTCTGGATCGTCAGCGGCATCGACGACAAGCTCGAACGGCTCGAGTGGAAGCGCTTCGCTGTGGGTCTGTTCGATCCGCTCGGCCTGCGCATCGTCGACGACGTGATCTTCGTACACGGTCGCGATGGCATCACGAAGCTGCATGACGAGAACGGCGACGGCGAGGCCGATTTCTACGAGTGCTTCAACAACCAGGTCTACATCACGTCTGCGTTCCACGAGTTTGCGTTCGATCTGCAGACGGACAGCGAAGGCAACTTCTACTTCAGCAAGGGTGCGCCAGTGAACCCGGGCGGTCGCGGCTTCATGAAGATCGCGCCGCACCACGGCACGATCTTGAAGCTGAGCAAGGATGGCTCGCACCTCGAGACGATCGCGACGGGGCTGCGCGCACCAAACGGCATCGGCGTGTCACCGACGGGCGTCATCACGTCGGGCGACAACGAGGGCACGTTCATGCCGCGTTGCCGCCTCAACTGGATCGAGAAGCCCGGCTTCTACGGCGGCGTCAAGGACACCGCGCACCGCTCGCCGGTGCCCGACGAACCCGACCTGCCGCTGTGCTGGATGCCGATGGAGATCGACAACAGCAGCGGCGGTCAGGTGTGGGTCACGGGCGCTGGTTGGAAGGACCTCGACGGGCGCCTGCTGCATCTGTCGTACGGCACGTGCTCTGCCTACCTCGTGCTGCAAGAGCGCGTCGAGGGCCACATGCAAGGTGGCGTCGTGCGGTTGCCCGCCAGCTTCTCGTCGAGCTGCATGCGCGGCCGCTTCTCGCCGACCGACGGCCAGCTCTACGTGATCGGTCTGCAAGGCTGGCAGACGACCGCCGCGCGCCTGGGGGGCTTCCATCGCGTGCGCCGGACTGCGGCACCGCTCGGCCTGCCGACCGCACTGCGCACGTGCACGAAGGGCGTCTACCTGAGCTTCGCCGAACCGCTCGACGAAGCGACGGCCGCCGATGTCGGCAGCTACGGCGTCGAGATCTGGAACTACCTCTACTCGTCGAAGTACGGCTCGCCCGAGTTGTCGGTCCTGCATCCTGAGCGCCGCGTCGAGGAAGGCAAGGAGAACCGCGATGCGTTGGTGGTCACCAAGGTCTCCCTGTCGCCGGACAAGCGCACGGTGTTCCTCGCCGTCGACGGCATGCGGCCCGTGCATCAGATGCGTGTGTCGTGGAACGTCGACACCAAAGACGGTCGCCAGCTCAAGGGTGAATTGCACAACTCGATCCACGCGCTGGCCTCGGATCCGGGCTTCCCCGAGGGGCACTGAGCCATGCGGCTGCACCTCGCGAGCGTCGCGCTGGTTCTCGTCGTTGGCAACGTCGCGTGGCCGGGCGAGATGGCGGTTGCTCCGGCAGACGTCGTCATTGGCCCGCAGTCTCCCGGCGAACGGGGCGCGAAGGTCACGTTCGAACGACTTGCCGGTCCCAATGCCAAGTCCGCTGCGTACAGCCAACGAACGCGCCTCTTGTCGCTGGCCGTCGAACGCGGCGAGACGCCGAGCCCGTTCGTGCAGCCCGGCATGTTCCGAGCCACGTACCTCGCGACATTGTCGTTGCCGATGCGGGACCGCTACCGCTTCCGTGTCGATGGCCGCGGCTCGTGCAAGCTCACGATCAACGGCGAGAAAGTTCTCGACGGCTCGCTGCGACCTGGCAAGTCGCTCGAGACTGCTCAGCCAGTGCGACTCAACAAGGGCGACAACGACATCAATCTCGTCTTCGAGAGCTCGGCGATGGGCGATGGCCAGTTCCGCTTGTTCTGGGCGGGCACCGACTTCGCCTTCGAACCGATCGCGCCCGAACGGTTGGCTTGGCCCGCCGGTGACGCCGACCTGCGCGCGGGCGAGCAATTGCAGTATGGGCTCCAGTTGTTCGCAGAGCGACGCTGTGCGCGCTGCCACGATCCCATCGAACGGCGCATCGGCGAGTCGGCCTTCGGCGAGCTCGACGAGTCGGGGCCGGATCTGCGCACGATCGCTGGCCGCGCGCGGCGCGATTGGCTTGCGGCGTGGTTGCGCGACCCTCGCGAGTTCCGGCCCGATGCGACGATGCCGAAGTTCCACTTCGCGGGGCAGAAGGACGCCGACGACGTAGCGGCGTACCTGGCGGGTCTCGGTGCGCCGCTGACTGGCCCCGAGTTTGCGCCAGTCGCGGCTGCGGCCGGCGGCAAGCGCTTTCGGCAACTGGGTTGTGTTGCCTGCCACGTGCCGCCCGAACGCGATCGCAGCGAAGCGAAGCTCGGCGCGCGCATTGCGCTCGACTTCGTGCCGCAGAAGTGGCACGCGGCGGCGTTGGTGCTCTACCTGCAGGATCCGCAGCGCGACTACACACACTCGCGCATGCCGAACTTTGCGCTCTCGCTCGACGACGCGACGACGATCGCTGCCTATCTGCTGGCGGCTCCAGCCACAGCGTTGCCAGTGAGCCACGGCAATGCCGACAACGGCAAGCGCCTCGTCAAGCACCACGGTTGTGCGAAGTGTCACGCGCTCGATGTGCCGCACGAAGAAGAGATCGCGGGCAACCTCGCCAATATCGATGCGGGGCGCGGCTGCCTGGCCTCTGGAGCAGCGGCCAAGAAGGCGCCCGACCACGGTTTCACCGACGAACAGCGCGCTGCGTCGCGCGCGTTCTTGCCGTTCGCGATCGAGGCGCCCTTCCGGCGCGCGCCGCTCGACTTCGTGGCGCGGCACATTCGAGCCGAACGTTGTACGGCGTGCCACGCGCTCGACAGCGAACGCTCGACCTGGGCGCGCACAGCCGAGCAGGCTTCGGTGCCGACACCGGTGCCGCTCGACGAAGATCCGGTCGCCATGGGACTGCCCGCGCTGACGTGGATCGGCGCGAAGCTGCAGCCGTCGTGGATCGAGAAGTTCGTGCTGGGCGAGCAGGAGTCGCCGCGGCCGTGGTTGCGCGCGCGCATGCCGGCGTTCCATGCGCACGGCGCGGCGATCGTCGCGGGCCTCGTGCGCGAACACGGCTACGGTGCCGCGGACGAACCTCCCGATCCACCCGATGCGCAGAGTGCGATCTTCGGCGAACGGCTCATCAACATGGGCACCGGGTTTGGCTGCGTGCAGTGCCACGCCGTCGGCAACAAGCCGGCCGTGCAGGTCTTCGAGCGCGAGGGCATTGAATTGCTGACCTCGCGCCGCCGGTTGCGGCACGAGTACTACGCGCGCTGGTTGCTCGATCCGACGCGCATCGATCCCGACTCGCGCATGCCGCCGTTCGCAAAGGGCGGCAAGACGGCCTTCACCGAAGTGCTCGGCGGCGACGGGGCGAAGCAGTTCGAGGCGATCTGGAACTACCTCGGCAGCCTGCTGCCGGCGCCGCGCTGAGGCGGGCGGCATGAGCGCGAAGCCAGAACCGCGGGCCGCGAGTCATGTGCCTGATTCGGTGGCCGGCATCCCGCCAGCGCGGGCGTGGATCGACCTGCGTCTCGATGGCAACCAGGGCCGCGCGCCGTCGGCGGCATTCTGGGAGCAGTTCCCGGGCGACAGCGAACAGCTTCGGTGCTACCCGACCGGCAATGAACTCGAACGTGCGCTCGCGGCGCGCCACGAGGTGTCCGCGCATCACTTCTTCGTCGGGGCTGGCGCCGACGACGTGCTCGACCGCCTCTGTCGCGCGTGCCTCGAGCCGGGTCGCAGCGCGATCGTGCCCGCGCCGACGTTCGAGATGCTCGAGCGCTACGTCGCACTGACGGGTGCCGCGGTTGTGACGGTGCCGTGGCTCTCGGGTCCTTGGCCGCGCGAGCAGGTGTTGGCCGCGATCTCGCCCGAGACGGCGCTCGTCGCCATCGTCTCGCCCAACAACCCGACCGGGCTCGTGGCGACTGCCGGCGACGTGCGTGCCGTGTGTCGAGCGGCGCCCGGCGCGATCGTTCTCGTCGACGCGGCCTACGCGGAGTTCGGTGGCGAG
>JBDSBS010000144.1:0-2527 GCA_039921435.1 Planctomycetota bacterium
GGCGAAAAGTAGAACCCGCCATCGGAGCACTGCAGGTTGCCGAGCAGCACAAGTGCACATTTGCGAACAGCCTCGTCGAGCCGACCGGCGGCCGCGAGCGCTTGCAGCGCCAAGCGCGTGTGCGTCAGGTCCACGTGTCCGGGATCGCCAGGACGCAGACCGCGCGCGCCGAAACCGAACGCGCCGTAGGCCGCGGCTCCCGGTTCGAAACCGCGGTGCTCGCCGCACTGCTGGCGTGCCAGCCAGTTCGCCATCATGTCGATGCGCTCTCGATCGGCTTGCTTTCCCGCGCGCGTGAGCACCAGGATCGCAAGCGACGTCGCGTAAACCGGGTACTCGAGCAGCTCGGGGTCGCCATAGCCGATGGCGTCTTCGGCACCGATCGACCGACGCACGAAGCCAAGCGCGCGCTCGACCTTCTCACGCGGTGCGTGGCCACTCGCGAGCAATGCGCACAACACGAACGGCGTCATCGCCTGGCCCGATCGCAGCACTGCGTACTGTTCGCTGCAGAACGAACCGTCGGCACGCTGACGCGACCACAACCACGATGCCGCACGTTCGCCCGCAGCGGGCTCGCCACATGCTGCAAGCAGCAGCAGTGGGAACGCCGCCGCGATCGACCTCACTTGGCCGCCACCTGACCAGACTTGCGCAGCCACTCGACATCTCGATCGGGGTGAAGCAGCTGACCGCCGTCGCGGTGCAGAACGTAGGGCTCGTGATGCAGTGGTGGCCGCTCCAGCTGCCGTCCTGGTTCTGCACCTTGGCGAGCCGTTCGTTCATCTTGGTGCTCCACTTGGCCCACTCTTCGCCGCCGTCGACGACGAGCGCTTCGCTCTTCATCTGGTAGCTCAAGAACTCCTCGCCGCCGTTGTTGCCAAAGCCTTCGAGCACCGTCTCGTCGAACGCGCGCACCTTGGCAGCCACGTTCATCACGACCGACTGCGCCATCGCTTCGGCCTTTGGCGAAGACACGCCGATCTTCTCGAGGGTCTTGGCCTCGACCTTCGCGTCCTTGGGCAAGCGGCCGTCCTGCTTGGCGACTTCGACCATGTCCACGGCTTCTCTCGCCTCGGCAACCACGCCGCGCATGTTGGCGGCCGATGCGTAGAGCGCGACGCCGGCGGCGGCATCGCGGCTGACGCCAAAGCCGCTCGAGTCGAAGACTACACCGCCGGCTCCGCCCGGGATCTGACCTCGGCCCCGCGGCCATCTATCCAGCCTACCAGTGCCGCGATCCCCAGATCGGATGCACCCAGATCGCATGCACAAGGAACGGTCGGCTACTTGTCCCAGTTGACCGGCAGGCGCAGTTCGAGCGTCGTCGTCTGGCTGGCGATGACGGTCACCGTGCCGAGTTCGATCCGGTAGGGCAGCAGTGGGTCGGTCTGTCCCGACGCACCCGACTCTCGTTGCATCTTGCGCTGCGCCTCGCTGGAGTGCAGCGACTTCGGCAGCGTGCGCAGCACTGCCACGCCAGCAGTCAACTTGACGCGCACCGAGCCATCGATCGCAGTTGGGGGCAGCGACGCGCCATTCGCATCGACCTTGACCCCCGGCACCGCGCGACCGGCTGCATCGAGCACGCGCACGAGCAGTTCGCCTGAGGTGATGACGAACGTGTGCCGAGTCGCTTGGCCGCGGACCACCGTCGCCGACGAATCGCAGCCCAAGTAGGGCATCGGCGGATTGTCCATCCAGCGGGGGATGACCAGCGTGTAGTCACCGGGACGGCCACGATGCGTGAAGCGCCCTTCGCCGTCAGTCTGCAAACTGATGGAACCGCTTTCACGAGCGCCATCGAGCCCTGCCGCGTAGCGAGCGAGCAGGAGCACGTCCCCACGCGCCAACGGTTGGCCGTTGTGCAGTACTTCGCCGATCAACTCGCCGGGCAGCAGCGAACTCAGGTCGACTTCGACGCGAGCCTCGAGTCCTTCCTGCAGAACGATCGTCGCGACGGCCAAACGCTGGCGAGTAGACACCCCCTTGCCGTGCGCGTGTTGGTACTCGACCTGCAGCGTCCACCGACCGGCCGGCAGGCCCTCGATGGCGAAGCGACCGTCGTCGTCGATCGCCATGAGCGGTGCACCCGCTGTCTCGGACGCACTCCAGGTTGCCGGCACCGAACGACCATCTTCGCCTTGCAGGCGCAAGGTCGGCCTATTCCCGGCCGGGAACGTCGCGGGAACCTGCGCTGGCTGCCACACCATGAGGCGCCGCAGCTCGGCCATCGCTTCAAGTGGAACGACGTTGCCCACAAGGCGCGCCCCGCCATGGACCGTGACCACGAGTTCGCGTTCCACGTCGAGACGAACACCGGTCTGCTGCAGCAGCACGTGGCCGGGCCCAAGGACTCGCAACCCGAGCGGTCGCTCGCCTGGTCCGGCCAGAGTCAGGTGACCCGACGCGTCCGTGACACCTTCGAAGACAACCATCGTCGCCCGCCGGTTGTGCCAGTTCCCGAGCCAGGTGGCTTCGTCGTGCACGATCGTGGGTGGCCCAAACCCCTTCGGCGGATCGAAGG
>JBDSBS010000145.1:0-2877 GCA_039921435.1 Planctomycetota bacterium
GGCGGCGAGCGGCGAGCGCAGCGAGGGCATGGTGAGGCACGATAGCTGCGCGCGGGCCGCAGATCGCGGGTAGACGTCGATCGTGGGTCGGCCTCCGTTTCCGCGTGGGCAACTGCCGATGGCACCGGCGTGTGCACGGCGAGGTCTTCGACGGTGCGACATGTGCGCGTCGCCATGGGGTAGGATCGTCTACGTGGCTGGGCGATTGCATGCGTCGACCGGCCTTCTCTCCGATCCTCGACTCTGGCAGCGGAGGTGCGGATGACAGCAGTGATTCAGAACGGAGCGGAGCCCCTGTCGGCTTGACCGGCAGCGGCTTCAGCCAGCGGGCTCGTGCGCACGTCGCGCACGGGCCCGTTTCATTCACGCAGCAGTCACGTGGAGCGCATGAACGTGGACCGGCGGCGGCGGGCCCGGCACGATGGGCCTCTACCAGCCGAGAATCGTGAACGCCGTTCACGATTCTCGGCTGGTAGAGGCTCACACTGGGTTGCGGGCATCGCCGGCGCTGGGCGGTGCCGTTCTTCGCCATGAAACTTCGCTTGCTCACGGTGTCTCACAAGCAACCCGGGTGGGTCGACGAAGGTGTTTTGGACTACACGCGCCGCTTGCCGCGCGAGTGGGGCTTCCAGCTGGTGCTCGTGAAACCCGAGGCGCGCACGGCCGGCGCCTCAACGCCACGAGTGCAGGCCGGCGAGGCCAAGCGCTTGCGGGCCGCCTTGCCCAAGGGGGCGCGGGTCATCGCGCTCGACGAACGAGGTTCGGCGTGGTCGACGCGGCAGTTGGCGGACGAGATCGGGCGTTGGCAGCAGGAAGGCCGCGACGTGGCGTTCTTGGTCGGTGGCGCCGATGGGCTGGATCCGGAGCTCTTGGCAACGGCGGACCAGCGGGTTTCGCTTTCGGCGATGACCTTGCCGCACGGCCTCGTTCGGGTGCTGATGATCGAACAGCTGTATCGAGCCGCGTCACTGCTGGCCGGCCATCCCTACCACAAGTAGCTCGCGGTGACCGATGTCTGGCAACACACGGTCGAGGTCACGAAAGCCTGGCTGTCGCAGGCGCGATCGCCACGCGACACGATTGCCGACAACCCGGTGCTGCGCGGCGAATCTTCTGGCGTGCGCGCCAGCGTGGTTCGAGCGGCCCAGGCCGTTGTGGGCTCGCAGCGGCGTTTGGAATACGTGCTCGGCGGAGCCGCCGGTCTCGGTCACTTGCCGTTGCGGGCACGCGCCCTGGCGCTCGTATTGGCCCACGCAGTCGAACGTGAAGCCATGCTCCCCGCGGATGCCGAAAGCCTGTGCGCCACCGCGGCGAGCTGCCGGATCGATTTCGGAGGTGTGCGCCTCGTCGAGCAGCGGCTTGCTGTCATTGCGGACGACGCGCAGCGCTTCGCCGTGCGCCACTCGATGCCCGATTGGCTTGGTGCGCAGTTGCTCTCGCAGTTTCGCGGCGAAGCAGCCGCAGTGGCGCGATCGCTCGGGTCGGCGGCGCCGCGCACCTTGCGGACCAATACGCTGCGCATCGCAACGCGAACGGAGCTCGCCGCGGCGTTGCTGGCCAGAGGCGTGCCGACGCGCGCGGCAGTACACGCACCACTCGGTCTGCACGTCGAGGGGGACGCCGACCTGTTCGCTTTGGACCTCTACCGCCAGGGGGCGTTCGAGCAACAGGACGAGGCCAGCCAGCTCGCGGCGCTCGTCGTCGCGCCGCCGCCCGGCGGTCGCGTCCTCGATCTGTGCGCGGGCAGCGGCGGCAAGACCCTAGCGCTCGCGGCGGCGCTGCGCGACCGCGGTGAGATCCTGGCCACTGACGTACATGCGGGGCGGCTCGAGGCGTTGCGCATGCGCGTTCGCCGCGCGGGTGTTGGTAACGTGCGCTCACTATCCGTGTCGGAGCACTCGCTCGGCGATGTCGTCGGCGCGTTCGCCGATCGCGCCGATCGCATCCTCGTCGACGCGCCGTGCAGTGGCACCGGTTCGTGGCGGCGTCGGCCGGAGGCGCGCTGGTCCTTGACGCCAGAGCGACTCGAGTCGCTGGTGGCGGCCCAGGATCGAGTGTTGGATCGCGCCGCGAGTGTCCTGCGCCCCGGCGCTCGTCTCGTCTACGCCACGTGCTCGCTGCTCGAGGTCGAGAATCAAGGGCGCGCGGTGGCCCTGCAGGCTCGCTGGCCGCACCTCGAACTCGTGCGCATCGCGGAGATCCTCGGTGGCGATGTTGCCCGACCGATCGCCGACGTTACCGGCACGTTCCTCGTGCTGCGCCCAGATCGCCACGGTTGCGATGGCTTCTTCGCCGCCGTGCTGCGTCGTCGTCGCACAGACTGATGGCCGCCCGGCAGCGGCTGGCTCAGAGATCGTAGAACCGAAGGTCCCTTCCCGTCGCCTGCTTGGTCCAGGCGTAGATCTGGCCCGCATGTCCAGCGCAGTGTTCGAGCACGTGCAGGATCGCGGAGAGACCGCTCTCTTGGTAGCGACCCTGAACCAGACGCGTTCGCAGCAGGTCGTTGACGGGCACCCGGTCGACGAGGTCGCAGGCGCGTTGGTAGACGGAGGCCAGGCGGTCCGCGAGTTCGTTTGCGTTGGCACCGCCATCGGCAGCGAATTCAGCCGGTCGATCGCGTTCGTCGTCGATGTCGCCGAAAGTAGCGAGGATCCACTGGGTCGTGTTGCCGGCGAGGTGCAGCAACAGATTGCCGACTGAGTTGCTTGTCGGCCCAGGTCGGCGCCACACGTCGGCATCGCCGAGCAACTCGACGCACCGGCGGATGCGCGGCAGCTGCTCGCCGAGCAGTCGACGGCGGAACTCGGTGGCGATGCCGTGCGCGAGTGCTCTTGCGTCAGGCGAAGGTTCGCGTGCAGGGATCACCGGCACTCACGC
>JBDSBS010000146.1:0-6036 GCA_039921435.1 Planctomycetota bacterium
GGGTCAGTTGACGTCGATCACGCAGGGCGTGCTGAGATCCAATTGGAGAGTGGTGGAGGCAACGTCGAAGCCGAGGCTCTGGAACATCAACTTGCCGCTCCAGCCGACCGGAATCGTCGGCGTCGCAAAACTGTGGAAGCCATTCACCGGCGCGCCGAAGTCCCACAGCGTCAAGCTGAGGCAGTACCAATCTGGGAAGAAGTTCCCCGGCACGGTGATCGACGGTGCAAACGTGTTGGGAACGATGTCTATCCACGTGAACACGTAATTGAAGTCCCCGCCCACGTGCACGGTCGTCGCCGGACCACCCAGGAGCCCATAGTTCTGCTGGTGCACGACGGGTTCGAGCACGAAGCGCTCCGTTGTCCCGAACGCGAGTGCGTTCACGTAGCTCGCCGGCCCCACGGTTGCGAGCTGTTGCTGGATGCCGACCGCGGCGCCAGTCTGCAGACCATACGGCTGCGGGATGCCCAGGAAGCCGCACGGACCCATGGCTGGCTGACCTAGGCCAATGGTGCTTGCCAGACTGCCGCCGGTCATCGACTCAGTCGAGAACAGGAAGTTGGGAATCAGCACCGTGCCACACGTGTTGGACACAGTGACCTGCGTGCCCGGTCCGTGGTCGATGTCGAGGCTCTCCAAGTCGATTGCCAAGGTGATGGGGGCGCCGTTGCGGTCGGTGATCCCGCTGTTCGCCACATACCAATCGAGCAGGCCCTCGGTCAGGATGACGTGGGCACTATTCGCCATCACATTCATCACTCTGAAGTCACCCAGCTGAACGGTGGGCGAGTAGTAGGTGATCGCCGAATCCGGGATCACCAGCAGATCACCGTCTTGGACGAAGTTGCCCGGCGAACAGGCGAGATCGCACACGATGTCCGTGTCGAGCGAGAAGTAGATGCCGAGCCCCGGCTCGTAGGCGAACGCGTCGATGTCGATCTGGGTCCCAGGCGGCAACCCCAATGCCTTGTTGAACTGTTCCTGGGTCATCAGCCTCTCGACCGTGCCGTTGACCCTGATGCGACCGATATCCCCAGGCCGCAGCGGTGGGTTGGTGATAGCGGTGCCCATCACCGCCGACGGCGACCAGAACACCATGCGGGGATTCGGCGCGATCTTGCCGATCGAGGAGGAGGACACGAGATAGCCAAATCCGGTCGACAGGGCGTCGATGGCACCGAACAGGTTCGGGTTCCAGTAATGGCCGTCGCCGTTCTCGTCGCCGGCCATCACGTTCAAGCACGTGCGGGGCGACCACTTCTCGGTGCGGGCGCCGTTCGGACAACCGGGCTGCAGCGGCAGGAACGCGATCTCGTTCGGATGCAGGACCTGCAGCGGCCCACCACCCATCGAAATCGTGTTCTCGGGTTGGCTGAAGGTCAGCAGGGCCCCAGGCACCTGCGCCATCACTTCCGCGACGGGCAGACAGGAGAGCAGGAGCAAACAATGTGGTGAGTTCATGGCAAGGACCGTCAATTGGCGGGCAGCGAACCAGGCAGGCGCGGATCAACGCTCGATCCCCACCGCCGACGGTCGCTCGCTGCTCCAGCACGACCGTCTGCTATTCCAATGGCAAGCTCGCACTCGTTTCGGACAAGATTCCTCGGGGCGTAGGAAAACAGGCAGCGCCTCAGACCGCCCCAGACCGCCCGGCTGGAACGTCGGCATGCGGCCGAACTCGGTGCACCGCGACCACAACCCGGACGGCTTCACCTGCTGGCTCGCCGGGATGTCGAGAGGGGCGGCGAGCCAGCAGCGCGCGCCGATCGAGCCGTTCGCCAGCTGCTGCGCCAACGCACAGTGCCGCTCGCGCCCGGGAAGCGGCGAAGCGGTGGAGACGGCGGTATTCGTGGGTCGAACTGTCGCCGACGGAGGTGCCAGTGCTGGCGGTGGCGCGGGTTCCACCGTCGGTGGTGCATGGGTCCGAGTGAGTCAACGCGGCGCGTGTGGCGACCTGTAGCTGGTCGCCGGGGCACCGGTGCGTGCGCTGTGCGGAAGCTCGGGCGAAACCCCGAGAACGGCGGGCATCAGGGGTGCGACTCGACGGAAGTGAAGTTGCGCACTCACTCGTCGATGCCCAGCAGATTGAACGGCGTCGCGCTGACAAACCAGTACGGTGTCTCGTCACGATAGAAGTGTCGACGGATGTCGGAGAGGCCGATGAGGTTCTTCTTCATACCTTGCTCTTCAGTTCTGGGCTCGGGGTGGTGGCTCGCGCCTGGGTCTGGTTTTTTTCGCCGCCGCCCAGTGTCGCCTTGGACAGTGTCGCTTGGGACAGCGTGGCTTCGGTGAAGACGCGGAAGCCCTACTAGTACTCGGGCCACTAGCCGTGGATCTCCTTGACGTCCAAGGCGCGCATGTAGGCCAGGATCTCTTGCGAGATCTGGCCGGGCGCGAGCACGGGAAGCCCTGTGCGCACGGGGTGACGAAAGACGCCGAGACGACCTCTCTGGCCGTGGCCATGACCTCTGGCGGGGTGGCATCGATCGGCGATCCCGAGGACGGCGTGCGGTGGCAGCCCCGCCAGCGTCGTCGGCTGCAGACAAAACGGTGCCCGACGAACCCTTGTGGGACAGAAATTGGCTGGATTGTCTTACCGCCAGTGAGGAGCTAGACCTTCTGGCCCGGGCGCTTTCTCCGGGTCTTCTCTCCGGGTCCAATCAGCTCTCGGACCAACCCGACCGGGGATCCTGCCCCGGCGTTCAAGCAACCCATCGAGATACACCCATGCGTACTCACTTCCTTCCGCTTGCGACCCTTCTCCTTGCCACCGCCATACCGGCACAGTTCCTGACCACCACGTTCGCCGGCGGCAATGCCCAGTCGGGCAACATGTTCGACCTGCGCGCGATCACCCCGGTGACGATCTCGAGCTTCGATGTGCACCTCGCCATGGGCACTTGGGACCTTGAGGTCTATCGGCTGACCGCCGCCAACACGCCGTACCTGCCCAGCATTAACGTCGCGGCCAACTGGACGCTGGTCGGCACAACGACCGGCGTCACCGGCCTCGGTGTGGGGCTCCCGACGCCACTGCCGATCCCCATCAACGTGGCGATCGCGGCGAATCAGACCCAGGCGTTCTACGTGACCGTCTCGAACGGCGGCTTCCTGCAATACACCAACGGCGTGACCACGGGAGCACTGCTCGCCCAGACTCCCGAACTGCAGATCTTCGAAGGTTCGGGCGTTGCCCACCCGTTCACGGCCAATTTCAGCCCGCGCAACTTCAACGGCACCATCTACTACTCGACCGCGGCCGGCTTCGCCACGAAGTCGAACTACGGTGGCGGTTGCTACGCGTCGCCGCGCATGGTCAGCGAGCTCTTCCCGGGTGACACGACCCCGATCGACCTGGTCGGCACATCGTGGGTGTGGAACTACAACCCGAGCGCTACCGGCGGCACCTACACGATCGCCCCGGGCGGCGTGCCCTACGATGCGGTGACGCCGGCGCTGAACGGCCTCAACCTCATCACGACGGCGCCCACGGCCAGCTCATCGGCCGGAACCTGGGACGACGCGTCCAGCGTCCAGCCGCTCGGGTTCAACTTCCCCTACCCGAACAACACCAGTGCGACCGTGTCGGACATCACGATCAACTCGAACGGCAGGATCTACCTCGGCAGCACGTTCGCCGCCTCGTTTGCGGCCACCGGCGCCAACTCCGGCTTCACGCCGACCTCGTTCGCGGGAACGACCGGCCCGGGCCTGCCCGTAATTGCGGGCTTCATGTGCGACCTCGATCCGGCCCCCGGTACAGGTGGTGGCGCCATCTGGTTCGAGTCCCCGAGTCCGAGCGGAGGCGTTCGCATCACCTGGGACAACATCCCCAACTGGCAGGACCCGGCCTACACGGGCCTGCCGGCGCAGATCAACTCCGTCCAGCTCCAGCTGTTGCCCGGCGGTCTGATCTTCCTCTCCTATGGCTCGAGTCTCGGCAACGGCGGTAGCGTGGGCAACGAGGCCATCGTCGGCTTCAGCGCCGGCGGCGGTGAGCCCGTTCAGCGGCTCGACTGGTCGGCGATCACGTCCTACCAGTCCGGCTCGGGTCGGCTGGCGCCAACCATCGACGCCAGCGCCCTGCCGATCTACGGCACCTCACCCAACATCGTCGTATCGAATCTCGGAGCGACCACCCTCTTCGGCGGCGTCATCGCCGGAACGACCGTGTTGAACCCGGGCGTCTCGCTGCTCGGCCCCTTGGGCGTGCCCTGCAACCTGCACGCGACCCCGGACGTCTTGGTCTTGGGCGTGGCCGCAGCAGGCTCGTTCACGGTTCCGTTCCCGATCCCCAACAACGCGATGCTGACGGGCTTTGTGCTCGCGGCGCAGGGCTTCGGCCTGGATCCGACCCTGGTCGGCCCGCTGCCTCTCAACTCGCTGGGCGGCCTGCTGTCTGGCGGTCTCCGGCTCACCGTCGGCATGTGATCCGTGCGCCGGCCGGACCTCTGGTCCGGCTCTGGCGCCTCGGTAAGGCACTTGCACCTCGGTCCCGCAATGGTGGTGCCGAGGTGCGATCCGCGGGAGGCGGTGCGGTGCTGGTGCGCCACCCGCTGATGCTGGCGGTAGGCCCCGTTTCGCGGGCGTGCCGGTGGCCAAGCACCCGGGTTCGATCGCCGCCGTCGCAGCATTGCCGCGAACGGTTGCTTCGTCGACGGCTTCGGGCTCGAGGACTCGGCCATCGTCGTCCCTCTCGACGATTTCGCCGCGCCTGCGGGCGATGGCCGAGCCCGTCGAAAAGGTGCACGGCGACAAGCCGTCGTGTCCGCGTGGCCTCGCCACCGTAATCGCCCAGCTCGAGGCGGAACTCGTCCAGCACATGGACAAGGATCCTGTTCCCGATGCTCGCGCGTGGCGAGGGCGCCGCCGCTGGTCCGATCCAGGTCATGGAACAAGAGCACGAAGACGCCGGCGCCCAGTTCGCCGCGATTCGCGCCCTTTCCACCGACCACGCGCCGCCGCCCGAGGCCTGTGGTACGTGGCGCGCGCTCTACCTCGGCCTCGCCGAATTCGAACGCGACCTCATGCAGCACGTGCACCTCGAGAATTACGTGCTGTTCCCGCGCGCGATGCGAGTCACCGGCCGCTCATGACCCACACCGTCGCCGAATCCTGCGTCAACTGCAAGTACATCGACTGCGTCGAAGTCTGCCCCGTCGACGCATTCCGCGAGGGACAGAACTGTCTCGTCATCGACCCCAAGGAGTGCATCGACTGCACACTCTGCGTCGCGCAGTGCCCCGTAAACGCGATCTTCATGGACAGCGACCTGCCGCCTCAATGTCCGAATAGCGCGCTAGATCTGCTCGGCATCCAGGTCGAGGTGACGCGCGTCGGCGCGTTCAAGGGCGCGGTCGAGCCCTACATGCTGCCGGCGATGTCCGACCACCTGCGCGCGCACTACGAGGCGATGTTGCGGTCGATGAACGACGACGTCGTGCGCTGCATCGCCACGGGGCGCAAACTGTCCCCGGACAAGGTGCGCGAGATGCAGGCGCAGCGCTTGTTCACCGCCAAGGAAGCGAAGCAGAACGGGCTCATCGACGAACTCGTGCAGTGGAGCGGCGTCGAACGCGCGATTGCCAAAGTGCGCGGCGACGAACAGTTCGAGCTGGCCTCGGCCGAACCAAAGAAGCAGAAGCAGAGCCGCGACCTGATGACGTTGATCAGCAGCCTGCTGCGCCAGAAGAAGGACGAAGAGATCGAGGACCCGCAGCTCGTCGTGCTGCACCTGTCGGGCAGCATCGTCGATGGCGACAAGCCAGCGCCCGGCAGCATGGTGAGCGGCGTTGCCGCCAAGAAGATCGACGAGCTGGCGGACAACGAGCTCGTCAAGGGCGTCGTCGTTCGCATCAATTCACCGGGCGGCTCGGCGACGGCGAGCGAAGCGATCCGTCTCGCGCTGCAGCGGCTCGCGGTGAAGAAGCCGGTCGTGTTCTCGATGGGGGATCTGGCGGCGTCCGGTGGCTACTGGATCACGACGATCGGCAGGCCGCTCCTCGCCGAAGTCGGCACCATCACGGGTTCGAT
>JBDSBS010000147.1:0-5379 GCA_039921435.1 Planctomycetota bacterium
CCTAGACACAGCCATGATGCACACACTTCTGCTGCTGGTGATGAGCACAGCCTCCCCACCCCAAGGGCCCGAGTTCGCACCTGCCGTGCGCCTGAAAGCCGGCAACGACTTCGTGCGCGTCGAAGCACCGGGCTACGCCGCGCCGTGCTGGCACGACGTCGATGGCGATGGCAAGAAGGACCTCGTCGTCGGCCAGTTCAAAGACGGCAAGATGAAGTTCTACAAGAACCTCGGCGCTGGCAAGCTCGCCGAAGGTGCGTGGATCCAGGCCGATGGCAACACCGCCGAAGTGCCCGGCGTCTGGTGATGCACGTCGTCGACTCCACAGTTCGTGGATCTCAACGGCGACGGCAACATCGACATCCTCTCGGGCTCCTACTCGCGCCAGGACAAGAACATGGCCGGGTTGTTCCAGGTGCTGCTCGGCAACCAGGGCGGCACGTTCCAGAAGGCCCAGGTGTGTAACGGCTCTGACGGCGAACCGCTGATCATTCCGACGCGCGGCGAACAAGAAGACGTGACCGACAAGATCTGCACGCGCCCGTTCGCCGTCGACCTCGACGGCGATGGCGTGCTCGACATCGTGGCGGGCAACTTCACGGGCACGTTCGCCTTCTTCCGCGGCGAAGCAGCCGGCAAGTTCGCGCCAAAGCCCACCTGGCTCGAAAGCGACGGCAAGCGACTCTCGGTGCAAGGGCACAGCGATCCGTTCTTCGTCGACTGGGACGGCGACGGCGACTTCGACATGCTGAGCGGATCGTCGAGCGGCGGCGTGTTCCTGTTCGTCAACGAAGGCACGAAGCAGGCGCCGAAGTTCGGCAAGAAAGTGACGCTGGTGGAACCAGCGGGCCACGGCGACGGCAGCACCAAGCTCGGCGATGCGCACGTAACGGCGCCCGGTTCGGCGACGCGCGTGTGGGTCGACGACATCAACGGCGACGGCAAGCTCGACCTGCTGATCGGTGACTCGGTGCGGCTGTGCTTCCCGGCGAAGGGCGTCGACGAAGCCGGCATGAAGGGCAAACTCGCCGACTGGGAAGCGCGGCAGCAGAAGGCGTTCGAAGGCATGAACGGCGAGATGACCGACGCCCAGCAGAAAACCTTCGACGCGAGCTACAAGAAGCTGCAGGACGAGCGCAAGACCATCGTGCGCGACGACCCGACCGGCTTCGTTTGGCTCATGCTGCGCAAGTGAGTCGATGTGACCGGCCGAGGCGAGGGAGCTATCCGCGCGCGGTGCGCGCCTCCCTCGCCACGTTCTCGGGCCGCCGCCCAAGGCTGACGGCGGCGCTTGCGGCTGCCGGCATGCTTGCGACCGCATTGCCCGCCCAGGTCCCTGATTGGCGGCGGTTGCCCACGCCAATGGCGACGGCCGACTTCGGTCTCGCCTTCGATTCGGCGCGCGAACGCATGGTGCTGTTCGAAAGCAGCGGCTGGAACCCTGTGGCGCGCACCTGGGAATGGGTCGGCCCGGGTTGGTCGTTGCGGCGCACGGCGGCGAGTCCTGCACCGCGGCACAACGGCGCGTTGGGCTACGACCCGGTGCGGCAGCGCGTCGTGTTGTTTGGCGGCAGCCCGACATACCCCGGATCCGCTCCGCTTGCACTGCTGGCCGACACCTGGGAGTACGACGGCATCGACTGGGTCCAACGCGCACCAACCGGGTCTCCACCTGCTCAGATCCTGGCCTCTTTGGCCTTCGACTACGCCAGTAACAAACTCCTGCTGTGTGGTGGACAGGTGCCGTCGGCGATTGCAGGCACCTGGCACTACGACGGTGCGACTTGGACCAGCCTCCTTTTCACGCCCATCTTCTCGGGCACTCCCATCGCCAGCGATCCCGTGCGCCAGCGCATCGTCGCCTACCCCGATTACTTGAATCTGACCTACGAGTGGGATGGGGCAAGCTGGTCGCAGTTGTCACCGCCACAATCCCCCACTCAACACAACGGGGCTCGTTTGGCGTACGTCGCACAGCGCAGCACCGTGGTGCGGCACGCGGTTGGCGAGCACAACCGTCAACCTCAACCAGCTCATGGACCAGCAAGTGCGGATCTTCGGCACCTGGAACGGCACCACCGTCACCGTGACGTCGGCGCAGATCGTGCCCGAGTCGTTCTCGATCGGGGGCAACAGTTCCATCGGCAACACGGTTCACTTCCGCTCGCATGGCACGACCGGCGACCTCGCCATCAACCTCGCGGCGCTCGGCACGAGCCTCGTCGTCCCGTTCGCCGACTTGACCGTTCTGCTGAACCCGGCCTCCGCCGTCGTCTTGGGGTTTGGCCTGCTGGACAACAACGGCGAGTTCGCGAACGACTTCGACATCCCGAACGTGACGAGCCTGGTCGGCGTGAGGGTCTTCGGGCAGGGTGCCATCGGGCTGGCTAACGGTTCGTTCTACTCGACCAACCTGGACGCCAAGCAACTCCAGTAGGACTCGACCTCGGCGCTTCCGACGCGACTGCGCCCTTGACGCAACAGCTCAGCGCGGAGACCCGACTCTCGGTCGCGCGTCCGCATCGACGGCCATGGGCCGCAGCGCCACGTCGGCACTCGCTTCGAACAACTTCGCGACGCCGCGCGCCATGGGCCACACCCCGAGGTCCTCTTCGTCGTCTTGGAACGGCACGCGCCGGCTGAATCGACCGACCTCGGAAGCGTGGCCGAGCCAGCGCCCCTGCGCATCCTCGACGCGGTAGTAGGGCAGCGGCCCCTTCGGATCGCGGATCTCGAGGTGGCGCACGTAGCCCAGCAGAGTCTCCCCGTCCATCACCTGCCAGCGCGCCAATTCGACGACCGGCCGCGCCGCGTAGGGCGGCTGAGGCGATGGCGGCACGGCGCACGCCGCCAACAGGCTCGCGGCGAAGAGGGAGGTGGCGGTCGACGATCTCATGTGTGGCGCACGGCCCGTTCTAGCCGCAGAATGCGCCGCCCGCCACCGTGCGGGCACCAACGCCATGACGTCGATGAAAGGAGTGCAGCTCACTGCCCCTGGCCAATACCGCCTGCGCACGGACCTGCCGGTCCCCGAGCCGGGTCCTCGCGAAGTGCGCCTGCGCGTCGCCGCGTCGGGCATCTGCGGCACCGACGTGCACATCTGCAGCGGCGACCCGTCGATGAACGGCCTGATCGCCCCGCCCGTGACGCTGGGACACGAGTTCTGCGGCTTCATCGACAAGCTCGGCGAAGGCACCGACGAGCAGAAGCTGCCGCTCGGCACCTACGTCAGCGCCGAGATGCACGAGATCTGCGGCGAGTGTCCGGCCTGCCGCAGCGGTGCCTTCCACGCGTGTGCGACGGCGCGCATCCGCGGCATCAACCTCAACGGCGCGTTCGCCGAGTTCGTCGTCGTCTCGGCCGGCAACGTCATCAAGCTGCCGCAGAACCTGCCGGTGCAGGTCGCGGCGATCCTCGACCCACTGGGCAACGCCGTGCACACGACGCTCAAGGTGCCCGTCGAGAAGCGCACCGTCGCCATCGTCGGTTTTGGCCCGATCGGCGCCATGTGCGGCGAGATCGCGACTTTCGTCGGCGCGAGCCACGTCTTCGTCATCGATGTCGCCGACCAGGCCCTCGCGCGCGCGCGCGCGTGGGTGATCCGTCGCGGCTTGAAGGATCGTGTCACGGTCGTCGATGGCCGCGAGAAGCCAGTCGACACCGTCGTCGATGCGACCAACGGCGGCGTCGACGTTTCGCTCGAGATCTCGGGCCACCCAGCCGGCATCAACAACGCCATCGCCATGACGCGCGCCGCCGGGAACGTCGTCAACCTCGGCTTGCCCAAGGGCGACACGGTCGGCATCGAGAAGTTCAGCAAGAACTTCATCTTCAAGGGCCTGACCATGCACGCGGTGATCGGCCGCGAGATGTTCCGGACCTGGGACCAAATGCTCGCCCTGCTGCAAGCCGGGATGGACATCTCGCACCTGGTAACTGCCGAGATGCCACTCGAGCAGTTCGGGGTCGGCATGGAGCGCTTCGGCAAGGGGCAGGAACAGAAGGTCGTGCTGTATCCGAACGGCAAACCCTGAGACAACGAGGACAGAGCCCATGTTCGAACACGACCGCGCGCGCTTCCGAACCGAACTCGACGAGATCCGCACCGCCGGCCTCTGGAAGGAGGAACGCATCATCGCAAGCCCACAGGGAGCGATGATCACCGTCGCCGGCAAGCAGGTGCTGTGCCTGTGCGCCAACAACTACCTCGGCCTCGCCAACGATCCGGCTCTGAAGGCTGCCGCGAAAGCGATGATCGACTCGCACGGCCTCGGCCTCGCCAGCGTGCGCTTCATCTGCGGCACGCAGGACGCGCACAAGAAGCTCGAACAGAAGGTCTCGGCGTTCCTCTCTACCGGGGACACGATCCTCTACTCGTCGTGCTTCGACGCCAACGGCGGCCTGTTCGAGACCCTGATGGGCGAACAGGACGCGATCATCAGCGACAGCCTCAACCACGCTTCGATCATCGACGGCGTGCGGCTCAGCAAGGCGCAGCGCTTTCGCTACCAGAACGGCGACATGCAGGAGCTCGAGCAGCACCTGAAGGCCGCGGCCAGCGCGCGCAGCCGCATGATCGTCACCGACGGCGTGTTCTCGATGGACGGATTCGTCGCCAAACTGCCCGACATCTGCGAACTGGCCGACAAGCACAAGGCGATGGTCGTCGTCGACGACAGCCACTCGACGGGCTTCTTCGGCCCGACGGGCCGCGGCACGCCCGAGTTCCACGGCGTGCAGAAGCGCGTCGACATCATCACCTCGACGCTCGGCAAGGCGCTCGGCGGTGCGGCCGGCGGCTTCACGACGGGCAACAAGGAAGTGATCGACCTGCTGCGCAACCGCAGCCGCCCCTATCTGTTCTCCAACACGCTGGCCCCCGCCATCGTCGGTGCGACGATCGCCTGCCTCGATCGCCTGTCGAGCACGACGGCGCTGCGCGACAAGCTCGCCGCCAACACGAAGTTCTTCCGCGAGGCGATGACGAAGGTCGGCTTCCAGATCGTGCCCGGCGAACACCCAATCTGCCCGATCATGCTCGGCGATGCCAAGCTCGCCGTCGAGATGGCGTCGCGCCTGCTGAAAGAAGGCGTCTACGTGATCGGCTTCTCGTTCCCGGTCGTGCCCAAGGGCAAGGCACGCATCCGCGTGCAGATCAGCGCCGCGCACGAGATCCCGCAGCTCGAAACCGCCGCCGCCGCATTCGCGAAGGTCGGTCGCGAACTGGGCGTGCTGTCGTGAACATCGACCTCGACAAGCTGCGTCAGTCCGGCCGCATCTCGGCGACCGCGCTCGCACACGGCCGCAAGATGATCGTGCCGGGCGCCAGACTCGAAGACATCCAGCGCGCCGTCGAGACCAAGATCCGCGAGCTTGGAG
>JBDSBS010000148.1:0-4014 GCA_039921435.1 Planctomycetota bacterium
CGAGGCACCCATCGCGCGGCGCAGCGCCTCAGCGAGTTGGGCCCGCCCTGCTTCTCTGCGATGGTCATCGGCAGGCAGCTGTTGCAGCGCACGACCGAGAGCGCGCACAGCGGCAGCGGTTCGCGGCGCGGCAGCTTCCGTTTCGTCGTACGCGGCGCACCACAGAGAGCGCAGGGCCTTGTCCGAGGGCGCGGGCAGGTCGCCGAGTGCGCGCAGTGCGGCGACTCGCACGTCGTCGCCGAGCGCCTGGTCGTTTGCGATGTGCACGAGCGCGCGCCGGCTGTCGGCCCCATCGAGCCGTTGCAGAGCTTGCACAGCCTGCACTGTGAAGGGGCCTTCGTCGGCGCGGGTCGCCGGCGCTTGGATCGCGGCTGGCCCGATGGCTGTGCTCGCGAACACGGGCGAGGTCTCGGTCACGGAATGCCGTGCGTCGTACGCACGTTCTATCCGAGCACCGGTAGTCAGCGAGATCGTCATGCCGGCCTCAGCGCGGTGCGAAGCAGTCGGCTCGGGCGGGCGCACATCCTCGAGCAGTAGCAATGCGGCGCTCATCGCCGCGGCCAGCGCCACGGCGAGCCCCACCACTCCGAGTTGCCCGGCATGCCCGTTCATTGCAGTTCGAGAGCGAGGCCGCCGAAGCCGGGATTCGAGGTCGAACGTGCGATCACTGTCGCGGCCTGAGTGGTCTGTGGACCGACGAACGTGAGTTGTTGGGCTGTGAAGCGCAACACACTCGAGTCGAGACCGCCCGTGGCGCCGCGCTCGGAGTTGACGAACAGGTTGCCCTCGACGTCGAAGACGATACCGCCCGGCTTGCGCACCGAGCGTCCGGTCGGTGTGTCGTTCGCGTCGGCCTCGAGCGACGCGACAGGGGTGACGGCGCGCGTCGCGTTCGCAGCGGGCACGGTGATGCTCGCGCCCGAGAATCGCGATAGATTGAGGCCGTCGTTGCTGCTGATCCAGAGATCACCGGCGGTGTCGAAGCGGATGCCCTCGATCAGCGCAAACGCGGTCGAACGCAGCGTCAACCGAGCCGCCTGCGTGCCGCCGGCGACCTGCTGGTCGGGCGTGAAGACGAGCACCGAGTTGTTTGCTGGGGTGAAGCTCGCGTTGCTGAGCCACAGGTTGCCGGCCGTGTCGAAGACGATGCCAGCGGGCACGTCGAGCCCCGCCGTCGTCAGTACCCGGCTTGGCGTCGTTGGCCCCGACTCGTCGAGGTTGTCCGGCTGGTACATCTCGAGCCGGCCGCCAGCGGCGACCCAGAGGTTGTCACTGCGATCGAAGGCGAGGCCGATCGAGTTCAGTAGGCTCGTGCCGTTGCTGTCGATGACGATCAATGGGGTGGGTTCACCACCCGCGGCGAGCTGTGCGCGCCCGTACTTGTAGAGCCTCGCATTGAGGCTGTCGGTGACCCACAGGGCACCTGTCGCATCGAACGTCGCGGCATTTGGCCGCGAACCGGGCGGCAGCTTCACGACCACATCGGGTTGGCCATCGCGATCGGCCAACAAGGACGAGCGATTCCATGCACGCAGTTCGCCGGCGTTGTAGTTGGGCACCCAGAGGCGAACGAAAGCCGGAGCTGGGGTGGGGGGCGTCGGATTGGTGCCGCCGCCGGGCGAACCTGGGTTGACTGGTGCGCTGCCGCCACCGGCTGTGCCTCCGCCGCCAGCCCCACCACCCGCCCCGCCGCCCGGGTTGGCAATCGCCCCGCCACCGCCACCGCCACCGCCACCACCGCAGCTGGCGAGCAGGCACGCAGACAGGAGAAGTGAGATCGGCCGCTTGCGGCCTGACAGAACACCATGGTTGTTGACGGACATGGGGGTGGAGAACGATCCCTGGCCCGCGCCCGTTGCAGCGGTGCAGTCCGATCCGTGCGCCCCCGGACTTCTTCGTGGCGCGACCCGTGTGGCGGCGCTTCATTGTCCGCATGGTGCTCTCTACCGCGGACCGCATGCGCTTGATGAAGTTCGTCTGCTCGTTCGTGTGGACCGACCTCGTGGTCAAGCAGTCAGAACGCGATTTGGTGATGCGCATCGTCGGGCACCTGCAGTTGACCGACGCCGAGGCCAAGCAGGTGGCGGCGTGGCTCGCCGTGCCGCCGCGGGCCGAGGAAGTCGACCCGACCGCCGTTCCACCAGAGCACCGCCGACTCTTCCTCGAAGCCGCTGAGCTTGCGATCAAAGCCGACGGGCGCGTCGTACCGGCCGAGCGTGACGCGTTGGCGCTGTTTAGGGACTTGCTCGAAGCCTGAGGATGCCGGTTGGCGTCGCGCGCGTCGTCCCATTGCTCGCCGCATCAGCAGCTCGACAACTTGGCGGGGCGGGAGATCAGTAGCTGGCGCGGTAGCGGTCCCACATCCTCTCGGCGAACGGGCTGAACGAGCGCGTCCAGGTGCCGTTCGGTTCGACTTGCATGTAGCGGTCGACGTAGTCGAACAGCGCTTCGTGCCCCCAGTCCTCGCGCAGCCCCATGATGCGGGTTGCGAGCACGAAGCCATGCCACACGTTGGCGGTGCAGCAGCGCCGGAACGGGTCGCCGGTCCACGACTTCGTGTCCGAACTCGGATCGTCCGCGTGGTGGTTGCCCCACTCTGGTAGCCCCACGTCCTCCGCGCCGTAACCACCGCAGCCGCGGTTGTAGACGCCCGGTGTGGTTTCTGCGACGTAGAACGTCTGCGCGTCCTCGGCGAACGCCGCTTCGCGGGCACACGCGAGCAACTGCGCATCCTGCAGCAGGGCGGCGGCCAGCAGCACGGGAAACTTGCGTCCGCTGCCGCTGCTGCCGTCGGCGCGGAAGCTACCGCCACTCTGCGCGATGCCAAACAGGTCGATGCCAATCTGCACCATGGCGATTGCGAGGGCGCGCTTCTGCTCGTCGGGAAAGTCCAACTGCAGCACCAAGGCGGCGCGGCCGACGAGGTCGGCGATGTCGCGACCGTAATCCGGCATGTTCTTGCTCGGGTGCAGGGCGCGCCCGGTCCAACCCGGCACATGGTCGAGCCACGTGCGTTCGAAGCGCTCGAGCAGGTCGTTTGGCGCCGGGGCTCCCTCCGGCGCTTCGAGGCGCGCGAGGCGGTGCAAGCCGAGCTTGCCCGCAACCCAGCGACTCGTTTTGTCCGTACCACAGTAGGGTGGGCGGAACGCTCCCTCGGGCACGGGCTCGGCGACGCAGGTCAGCACCTCGCACGTCTCCAGCTGTGGCAGATTGGTGGCAGCGACGTGGCTCGTACTAGACACGAGCGAACTGCCAGGCACGAGCCGCAGCGGCTTCTGGGCAGAGACGCCCAGTGCGACGTTGGCGCTGGGTTCGTAGCTCGGCGCACCGTCGCTCAACATCGTGCTGTCGTAACCCTGGCGCTGTGTGCTCGGATCGGGATTGATCATCGATCCGTGGCGCGTGCGCCCGTCGTCTTCGCGGCACCTGGGCTCGATGGCGACGATGTTGACCGGGCCCACGACCCACCAATCCCCGTTGACGTAGCGACCGCAGGGTACTGCGCGATCGAAGGTCCAGGTCGTGCCGAAGCGCTTGACGGCGAGGCTCTGGCCTGGCGCCACCGCCGGTGGTTCGGTCCGGTTACGCGAGCTGCGCGGTTGGTTGGCAACGCCGACGACGATGCCGTTGCTGGTCGAAACCGCGCTGCGGTTGCCGGCGATGTCCCCTGCGCGCACGCTGACGAACAAGGTGACGCCTGCCGGCAGGGTGACGCCGCTCGTGGCGGCGTGCGTCGCGCCGCCAACCGAGGTCCACTCCTGCACGTCCCCGGTCCCCGGGCTCGTGCCGATGCACCATTCGTAGGACACCGGAAGGCTCTCGGGATCGACGAATGGGTCCCAGTTGGCGAACAGGGTCGTGCGCGATTCCTGCACATCGGCGTCGGCATCGAGGCCATCGCGCACGGAGGCGATTGCTGGCGGGCCGTTTTGCAAGGGGCCGATGTTGTCACCCGTGCTGGCCGACGTGCAGGCAACGAGGAGTCCGAGCAGTGCTGCGGCCGCGCGCCTGGTG
>JBDSBS010000149.1:0-2523 GCA_039921435.1 Planctomycetota bacterium
CCTGCAGTTCGACAAACTCCTGCTTCGGTCCGCCGACGGAACGTAGTTGCGTCTCGAGACGTGCGAACGCCTGCTTGGTCGCCTCGGTGCCGACATCGACGGCCGTCTTGACCATGCCTACCCCGCCTGCCAGCTCCGTGCCCTGACCCGAGATCTCCATCAAGGGCTTGCCGTACATCTTGATGGCCTTGGTCAGGTTGTTGACCTTCTCGTCCTGGCGCTGCAACGAGACGAGCACGTGTTGGAGTTCCTCGCCGGCGGCTGGCGGCCGTTCGTTGCTGGCGTGCTGCGCGTCGACGAGGAACTGCAGGCCCTCCTGCAAGGTCGCCTGCAGGGCATCGACGCCGTTCGACTGGCCCTCGGCCGCATCCAAGCGCTTGTGCAACCCCGCGATGGCGCGCCGCAGAAGGCCCGAGACCACGACCAGCGCGCCGAGCACGGTCAGCGTCCGTGGTTCGAGCCCCATGCGGGCGAGCCAGGAGGTGCCCTGGTCGGCTCCGGGTAGGAAGGCGAGAGCGATCGAACCGAGCAAGAGAACGGAGCCGAACACGATGGCGAGGCTGCCCTCGTTGCCGTTGCCGTTGCCGCTGCCGAGGAGATTGGCACGCTCGCTCGACCGCCGGCGCGGCGTCGAGACAGGGCCAACGACGTCCATCGGTTCTGGCTCGGGGTCTTCGAGCGAGCCAGGTGCCAGTGCCTCGAAGGCATCTTCGGCCGGTGGTGCTCCTCCTGCATCCTCCCAGGTCGTCTCGGACACCTCGGCGTCGACCTGTGTGGTCGTGTCGTCGAGGAAGCTGGGCATGGTGTCGGTCGTGTTCCTTTTCTCGGGCGATCTCTTCATGGTGGTTCCGCTGGCGCTGTCGCATGGATCGGCCAGGTGGCGTCAGGAGATGAAGCACGCGTGTTGCAAAGTCCGTCACAGTCCCCGAGAACCTGATGCCAAGGATGGCTCGCAAACTCAAAGGCATCGCTGCAGCACCGGGTGTCGCGATCGCGCCGGTCGTCCACTTCCACACGACGCTCGACCACATCCCCATGTGGAAGGTCGCGGACGATGGGGTCGAGGCCGAGAAGGGTCGGCTCTCTGGCGCGATCGCCGAGGTCACGCAGAGCCTGCTTGCCCTGCAGCAGGAGTTGGCGGGTGCCATCGGCAAGCACGACGTGCGCATCTACGACGCCCAGGTCGCGATCCTGCACGACGCCACCTTCCGGAACGACATCGAGGCCGAGGTCGAGAAGCACCGCGTCAACCTCGAGGTGGCCCTGCAGCGCGTCATCGCGCGCTACGAAGCGGTGTTTGCCGCCATGGAGAACGCTTCGATGCGGGAGCGGGCCGCCGACTTGCGCGACATCGGGCGCCAACTCGTCGGCGCGCTGTTGGCCACCGAGCGGTCGAAGTACACGGCCAACGGTAGCGACTACATGTTCGCGGCCGAGGAGTTCCTGCCGAGCGACGCGGGGCTGCTGGATCGCGCCCACATCCAGGGCATCGTCACCGCCCATGGCGGCAAGTACTCGCACGGGGCGATCCTGGCGCGTTCGCTCGGCATTCCGGCAGTGGTCGGCATCGATCAGGTCATGCTCGAGTCGACGACGGGCACGCTGGCGATCGTCGACGGCAATGCGGGCCTCGTCATCCTCGAACCGTCGGAAGAGGAAGTGGCCGAGTACGCGCGCTTGCTGCGCGAGCAGCGCGCCATCGAACGGCGACTCGCCGAGTTGCGCTTCCAGCCATCGGTCACGCCCGACGGCACGCAGATCCTGTTGCAAGCGAACGTCGAGGGCGTGCGCGATCTCGAGAGCCTCGAGATGGAGGCGATCGCCGGGATCGGGCTGTTCCGCACCGAGTTCGCCTTCATGGAGCGGCGCCAGTTCCCGACCGAGGACGAACAGGTTGCGATGTATCGCCGGGCGATGGAGGGCACCAAGGGCAAGCCGGTGACGTTCCGCACGCTCGATGTCGGCGGGGACAAGCCGCTCGGCTACTTCCGCATGCCGGAAGAACGCAACCCCGTGCTGGGGTGGCGGGGCATCCGGCTCTGCCTCGACTGGCCCGACATCCTCTATACGCAGATGCGCGCCATCCTCCGGGCCAGCGCGCTCGGCCACGCGCGCATCCTGTTGCCGATGGTGACCACGCGGCGCGAGGTCGTGCGCTGCCGCGAGGTGCTGGATCAAATCACCGAGGACTTGCGCGCCACCGGCGTGGCCCACGATGCGGGCATCGAGCTCGGGGTCATGGTGGAAGTGCCCGTGCTCGTGCACGTGCTGCCCGAACTGCTGCCCGTCGTCGACTTCGTCTCCGTCGGCACCAACGACCTGGTTCAGTATCTGCTCGCCGTCGATCGGGACAACCAGCGTGTCGCCAAGATGTACGACCCGTTCCATCCCGGCGTGCTGCGCGTGCTGAAGCAGATCGCAGATGCGACCGGCGCGGCAGGCAAGACTGCCTCCATTTGCGGTGAGATCGCCGGCGACCACTGGTTTACGCCGTTGCTGATCGGCCTCGGTTTCCGCGAACTG
>JBDSBS010000150.1:0-12238 GCA_039921435.1 Planctomycetota bacterium
CGCGCACGGCCTTGGCACCACTTGCCACGCAACCGGGTCTGCACCTGCACATCGGCGGCCTGGCCGACGAACGCACTGCCGCTGGCAGCAGCTTGCGCGACCGTTCGCTGATGGCGGGCATCGGCGCCATCCTGGTCCTGATGCTCGCACTCGGCAGCGTGCGGCTCGTGCTGCTGATGCTGCTGAACCTGCCGTTCGCCTTCGTCGGCGGCGTCATAGCGCTGCGCGTCATGAACCACGGGCTCGACATGGGCGCACTGGTCGGCTTCGTGACGCTGTTTGGCATCACGGCGCGCAACTCGCTCATGCTGCTGGCGCACCTGGCGCGATTGGTCCGTGTCGACGGGCTGCCTTGGAACGCCGACACCGTGCGCCGCGGCGTGCGCGAACGCGTGCGACCGATCCTCATGACGGCAATGGTCACCGGGCTAGCGCTGCTGCCGATCGCGATCGGTCGCGAGGAAGCCGGCCGCGAGATCGAGGGGCCGATGGCGATCGTGATCCTCGGCGGCCTCTTCAGCTCGACGATGCTGACGCTGCTGGTGCTGCCCGCGTTCGTGCTGCGCTACGCGCGCTTTGGCAAGTCGGGCGACGAAGCCAGCGGTCTGGCGACTGGTCCTGCGGCTTGACCCGGCGCCCGACAGCGATCACTGCACGCGGATCGAACTCGAGAACAACCACGGGTCCCCGCCCTCGGTGTAGACCTCGACTCGGTAGACACCTGGCGGCGGTGCGTGCACGACGAGCGACATGGCAGAGCGACGATGCACTTCGTGGCCGTCCTTCAGCAGCAAGATGCGCGCTGCTGCCGGCGTGACCACGCGCAGCGTCAGGTCCTTGCCGAACGGCACCGATGCTCCACCCAGATGCACGTGCCCTTCGCCATCTTCGGCCCGGAAGTCGAAGCCGGCTCCCTCGCCAAACACGTCGAACGACACGTAGGTGCGCCCAGCCGCGAACGCCTCGACGAGACTCGCTTCGTCGAGCTTCGCCGCGAGCATGTGCGTGCTCAGCGTCTGGAAGATCTCGCGGTACGTGCCGATGGTGCCCCCGAACGGGCCGAAGACGCGCACGTTCTCGTGTGCATCGTTGCCGCCGAACGGAGTGAACGGATGCTGCTGCGCGAGGCGCGCATCCCACTGCGCGAACACGGCCGGGTCGCGCACGCAGATGCGTTCGCACAGCGTCCTCATCGGCAAGAACAGCGCCGTGCCGAGCGTGCCGATCTTGTCGACCGTGATCGCACCCGCGTGCAGGTTGACGATCTCGGCTCCCGCCAGCCCGGGCACGTCCCACGACGCCTTCCACAGTTCGGCATGGCAGACGAACGACAACCCACCCTGAGCCGCGGCCTCCTTCGCGAGCAACGCCGCGTGTTGGAAACGGCGCAGCGGCTTGGTCAGCGGAAAGCAGATCAGCGTTCCCTGCGGACTGCGCACCTCGGCCCCGACAACGAACAGCGTGTCGCCGACCATGCCGCGCTGTCCCCCGGCGATCGACGCATCGGTCTGGTGGTCGGTCATCACGATGAAGTCGATGTGCGCGGCCTTGCTGGCCTCGACCATCTGCTCGATCGTGCCTTCCGAGTCGTGCGACAACCGGCTGTGGTTGTGCACGATGCCCTTCCAATCGAACAGACTCGTGCCGCGCACAGGCACGGGCCGCACCAGCGGGTGCGGACCAGGTGTGCCGTAGGTCGTCGTCAGCGCCGCACAGGAATGCAGCAGCAACTCGGCAGCGGCCGCCAGGACCAGCGCTGCACTGCGACGCGCAGGGGAGACGGTCACTTCTTGGTGTAGTTCGCGCGGAAGTTCTCGAACGGTGCTGCCGTGCCGATGATCGCGTGTCCGACGGCGCTCGTCGGCACGCCCTTGGCGTCGAACTCCATCACCATGCTCTGCACGGTCGGTTGCCCCTGCATGAGGCCAGCCGAAGTGCTGATCAGCTTGCCGTCGGCAGTGAACCAGGCATCCATCGACATGACCTCGCCCATGTTGCTCACGTAGATGCCGACGATGCACCGGCGCATGGGGTCGTGGGCCCAGAAGACCTCGCCGTGATACTCACCCGGCATGCCCTCGGCGGTGCCCACCGTGTGGCCGTGGAACACGGTGCCGCCGAACACGCTGCGGAACGTGTCGGTGCCCGAGATCTTCATCGACGGTTGGCCAGGGGCCATGACCATCGTGCCCTGCGTCGCATAGACACCCGCCGAGCGGGTCAGCTTCTTGATCGACTCGTCGGCCACCGCGCCCTCGAAGACCTTGGTATCGAAAGCTCCTGCATACTCGGCGTCGACGCGCTTGAAGTGGCCGTCGACGATCGACATCGATGGTCCTTCGGGCATCAGCAGATCGATCGAGTGCATCAGCTTGTCGCCCTCGACCTTGAGTCGCCAGCGTTCGGCGTACGGCATGCCTTCTTGCGATTGCAGCGAGACCTGCACCATGGTGCCGTCGGGCAGGAACTTCATCTCGACGAGCTGCGCCTTGCCTTCGTTGCTGATCGCGGCATTGACGTAGCGCTGGTTCTCGCGATCCCAGCCGAAGTAGGCGCGGAACACGAGCGGTGCCGCGAGGCCTTCGAAGGTGATTTCGAAGTCCTCCTGCACGAAGTGCTTGTCGAGACACCACCGATAGGTGCCGCGCGCGTGCCACGCCGTCGGCGGCGCACCGGGCCCAAAGGTCGCGCTGCCCGTGCCGGCCCAGTTGCCGATCAACGGTGCCAGCTTTTGCAGCTCGGGCGCGGGTGAGGGTGGGCCTTCTTGCGCGAAGACCACGGGCATGACGAGCAAGGCGGCGAAGAACGAACGGGTGAGGCAGGGCATCGAGAATCTCCTGTTGAGCCACTGGTTCGAGAATCGTGAACGGCGTTCACGACTCTCATACCGTGGCTCACGTTGGGTTGCGGGCCAAGCCCGCCTTGGGAGCGTTGGGGAAGAACGATTGGACGAACCACACGGCCCCCGATCGACACCTTTTGCCGCGAAACCGGCCCCGGCGTCGCCGGGCGCAAGAGAACCATTGAGTGCGAGCCAACGCGCATGGATACTGCCGCGCCCCGATGCCACAAGCGCCCGACCTCTGGACCTGGATCACGATCCCTGCAATCGGCGCCCTGATCGGCTGGAGCACCAACTGGCTCGCCGTGAAGATGATCTTCCGGCCCATCAAACCCCGGCGGTTCCTCGGCATCCGCATCCAGGGCCTGGTCGGGCGTCGGCAACAAGAGCTGGCCAAGGCGATCGGCCGCGTCGTCGGCAACCACCTCGTCGAACACAAGGACGTCGTCAAGAGCCTCAACAAGCTCGACTTCGTCGGCATCCTCGGCAGCGTGCTCGACCGCGGCCTCGCCCCCAAGATCCAGGAGCTGCGCAGCCTGCCGCTGATCGGCGGTTTCCTGACCGAGGCGCGCGTCGCGGACATCCGTAACTCCATCGGGAAAAGCATCATGGAGCACAAGGAAACGGTGCTCGACGAGGTCGAACGCGGCCTTGCCAAGGGCCTCGACGTGCCCCAGCTGGTCGAGACGAAGGTGGCGGCATTCGCCGTCGAGAAGCTCGAGGCGCTGATCCTCGAAGTCGCCAACCGGGAACTGCGCGCGATCGTCGTGCTGGGTGGAGTTCTCGGCGCGCTGATCGGTCTTCTGCAGGTCGGCTTCCTGTGGTTCCGCGGTTGACCTGCGTTACGCACCCGACCCGAGCTTGCTAGAGCATCTGCCATGTCGGTCCGAACCCTGCCCATCCCTGCTTCGATCTTGGCCACCGGCCTGTTGACGCTCCTGACCGCGGCCCCCGCCCAGGAACGTAAGCCGATCGTCTACCCCGAAAGCGACATCTTGTCGCCGTTCCGCACACCGGGCGAGGTCTACGCGCCGCCCGACGCTCTGTTTCGCGTTCTGCGCGAGATGGAGGCGATCGCCAACGACCCGACCTCCGTCAAAACCTTCGACACGGAAGGGCGCGAGATCGTCGACAGCGCGCGCTGGCGCCTCGCTCGCAGCGAAGCCGACCGCATCGGCATCGACGCCGCGATCCTGGCGCAGATCATGCGCACGCACAAGAACGCCAACGACCGCGCGACGGCGTTCTGCGCGATGCCGTTCGCGGCAAACCCGGCGGACGTGCTCAATCTCATGGCGCACATCCCCGGCGAGCCCGAACGCAAGACACGCGAACTGGCGATGCCGCGCGCCGTCGGCTACCTGCGCGCCAATCTCGGTCGTCGCTTCGGCGACCTCGACGAGGGGCAGAAGAAGGCGATCCTCGCCGCCACGCCCGAGATCGGCAGCCCCGCGGCAATAGCCGCCGGCATCGTGCGCGCACCGCAGGACTCGGACACGCTGTTCCAGCTGCGCCTCGTGCCGTTCTTCCAGCTACTCGATCGCGACGAGGTGATCGACCAGGCACAGGCCCTGTGGTTCTTGAAGGAAGTGTTCACCGTGCGGCCCGACCTCGCGCTGATCTGGCTCGAGCCCTCGCTGCCGCGTGTGCGCCAACTTCTCGCGACGACGTCGGACAAGGTGAAGGAACAGGCGATCGGCTTGTTCCAGTTGATCGGTCGGGCAGATCTGCGCAAGCCGCCGATCGACGACGCCTCAGCGATGCAGGCATGGGCCGACGAGGCCAGCAAGGCGATGTTCCCGCCGATCCGCAACCTCAACGACACGATCGTGCAGATCCATCCGAGCCCCGAGCGCGACGCGCTCATCGAGGCCGCCACGAAGTCGCTCGAGACATCGTCCATCGGCGACCCGTACCTCGGCAAGGCCAAGGACGGCACCTGGCGGCGCGGCTTCCGTGTGGCTCGAGTGCCCGACGAGCTGAAGGTGCTCGCGATCCCAGCCGAGGCGATCATCACGACCGTCAACGGCGTCGGCATCGGCTCGGCGGCGACGCTGCTGCAGACCGTTCGCGAACAGCTGCGCACGCAAGGTCATCCGCGCACGTTGTTCGTCGAGTACGTGCGCGACGAGGTCGTGCACGCCATCGAGTTCCGCATCATGTAGGTCGGCACCGCATGTAGGCGACGGCACCGCAATGCAGGCGTCAGCACCGTAATGCAGGCGTCAGCACCGCGCCGTGAAGCAGCACCGGGCGGCACCTCACTTGTAGGTCTTGACCACCCACGCACGCCACCGCTCGTCGAACGTGTCGGCGTCCATCGCGTAGACCTTCTCGAGCAGCTCGTGCTGGCGCGACGACGAGAAGCCGCCGCAGCAGCCGTTGAAGAACTCGCCAAACTTGGCGCGATCGAGGCTCAGCAAGTAGTCGACGCGCGACCAGGCCTGCAGGTTGGCCCAGTAACCGAGGTCCGTGCTGCCACACAGATCGCGGAACGGAATGACCAGACTCTCGCGCGGCACACGCGCCCGCAGCTTCTCGCGCCACAGGTGCTGCGTCATCGGGTCGACGCTCTCGTCGTCCTTGATGGGGACGTTGAGCAGATTGGTAGGTATCTCCCGTTCGTAGAGGTGGGCCAATCCGAGTGAGAGCCAGTACGGCGTGCCGCCGAGTGCTTGCTGGAACGACTGCACGAGCAAGAAGCGGAACTGCGCGTGCACCTGTGCCTCGTCGCGGATCTCTTCGCCCTCGGCCGTGATCGCGACCACGATCTGCCGACTCTTGTCGTGGTAGTGGCGCATCGACTGGGTGCTCTGCACGCCGCAGAAGCGGTCGAGGTAGCGCGCGAGGTCCGACTTGCGTTGGAACAGGAGGATCAAGAACTTGTCGTCCTGCCCGAGACAAGACGGCGGCTTGTCAGTGTGCGCGACAAGGCTCGCGAAGTCGGCATACAGTGTCTCGGCGCGCAACGCGTAGAGGTGCAGCCGCAGCCACGGTTCGAGCTTGCTCGCCCGCGACGGCATCTTCGACCACTTCTTGCGCAGCTGCTGCAACTCGGCAGTGACCTGCTTGCGCGCGTCGGGATCCGCCGGAATCTGCGTCGTGCCGAGGTTGCAACCGATGCGGAAGTGCGCGGTCTCGAGCCACAAGATGCGCCCCTCACCGAGCACCTTCTCGAGGTCCGTCGTGCGCAGACTGTCGGCCCACGGCAACGGCCCGTAGCTCAGCACGCCGAGCGCCTCCATCGCCTTTGGATCGTTCTTGGTGAACGGGTCCTCGCGCCCTGCCTTGACGACGTCTTCGTCGTCCTTGGTGGTTCCCGGGGTTTGAGCGGGCGCGGGCGCGAGCAGACCCGCGCACAGCACCATGGTCGACATCACGCGGAAGCTCATGGCATCGGTTCTACCATGTTGCCGAGACTCCATGGTCACCGGGACGGCGAGTCGACGAGTCACCGCGCGATCATCGCGTCGACATCTGCCACGATCGCCTCGGCCCACGAGCGGTAGGCCGCCGGCGCCAGGTGCAGGAAGTCCGGCATGACATCCTTGCTGATGACTCCGTTCTCGCCGAGGAAGCGCTCGCCGATGTCGCGGCAGACGACCATCTTGTCTCCAGCAAACGCAGCAGCCGCGAGCTCACTCGCCCGCTTGCACTTCGCACGCTGTGCATCGGGCTTCTCGCTGCGCGGGAAGATCGCGAGCAGAAGCACCTTCGCCTGCCGCAGACTCCTGCGCAGTCGATGCACGACAGCCTGCACGCCGGTCGCGATCTCCTCGGCCGAGCACTCGTCGCCATTGCTGTTGTTGGTGCCGATCATGATGACGATCGCACGCACGTTGTTGTTGTCGGCCGCGAGTGCATCGAGCTGGCCGTTGTCGAGCCGCCACAGCACGTTTTGCGTGCGATCGCCCGAGACGCCGAGGTTGAGCGCGTGGCGCGGTTGCCAAAACTCCTGCCAGCACGGCTTGCCGCCCGCGTCCCAGCTCTGCGTGATCGAGTCGCCGAGGAAGACGACCTGGTTGCCGCCCGCCCGTGCGTCGGCGAGGTCCTTGGCAACACGTTCGACCCACCATGCATCGGGGCGCGCCGTCGGGCGCACAGCGCCCAGCTCGCGCGCAAACGAGGGTGACGGCTTCTTCGCCAGTGCATCGAGCTCTTCGAGCTTCAAGTGCACAGCGCGCACGAACGGCGCCTCGCCTGGCTCCCAGTGTCCGTAGGTCACGAGCACGAACGTGCCGTCAGCAAGCACCTCGACCCCCGGATAACCGCAGTCCGTGCCCTGCCAATTGCGCGACAACCGGACGCGGTATTGGCCCTCGCGACCCGCCACGATGTCGTCGAACGTGCCGACCCACGCCACCCAATCGCCGCGCGTCGGACTGTCCTTGGCCATGTCGCGAAACGACACCAGCAGCCGCCCATCGGGCCCGTAGGCACCAGTGTGCCGATCGCCGCACAGGCTCTGCGGCAACTCGACAGGGGCCGACCACGTCACCGCCTCGTCAAAGGACAGCATCAGGTGACTCGACTTCTTGCGCGCGTTCTCGCGCAGCAGCATTGCGAGCCGCTTGCCATCCGGCGAACGCACGATGCCGGGTTCGCACAGGTCGATGCCCGCACCGGTCCACACCACCGTTGGCGCTTCCCACGACAGCCCGCCGTCGTGCGACAGCGTCTGATACACCGAGAACGACGACCGCTTGCCGCCTTCGCGCAAGAAGCGACCGTCGTCGTGGAAGAACGCCGCGTAGTCGCCGTTCTTCAGCCGCACGACGCTCGACATCGCGACAATGCCGCCGAAGTTGCCGATCGGAGCGAGCGGCGTCCACGTCTGGCCCTCGTCCTCGGAGTGGCTGCTGCGAATCGGATAGAGCCCCGAGAACAGCACGAGCCGTTCTTTGCCCGAGCGCGGATCGACGACGCGGTGGATCGTCGGCGTCTCCTGGCTCGAAGCCCAGTTTTCTGGCACGGGCAGCGGCTCGCTCCACGAACGACCACCGTCGCCGCTGCGCTGCAACACGATCGGGCCCTTGCCGTGGCCTTCGGGATGCACGCACAGCATCGTGTGGTAAGAGGCCAACAACACGGTGGTCGGGTGTCCCTGGTACTTGCGCGGCACTCGATACACAGTCGTCTGACGCGCCGAGTCGCCGTCGAGGTCGAGCCAGCGGATCGACTGCGCTTGGGCCACGGCAGCGACACTGACGAGGTCACTCACGAGCGCGATGCAGAAGAGGACGACGAAGGGGCGGCGAGCGCTCATGCAACCCTTCGTACCGGAGCCAGCAGCACTGGCAAAGCGCCGCCTTGGGCGAAACGGCAGAACTGCTATCCTGTTCGCCCCCGCATGACCCTCGTCACCCTCGACAAGATCGTCCGCCGCTTTGGCGAAGATGCGATCCTTGACGGCCTGTCGCTGCGCGTCGACGAAGGTGACCGCATCGGCGTCGTCGGTGACAACGGGTCAGGCAAGACGACGATGGTGCGAATCCTGGCCGGCGTCGACGACGCCGACACCGGCCAGCGCAACCCGCGCAAGGACCTGCGCGTCGCCTATGGCGCGCAGATGCCGAAGATGCCCAAGGGCACGACCGTGCAGCAGCTCGTGATGCTGGGCACCGGTGAACACGCGGGCCTCGAGCAGCGCATGCGAAAGCTCGAATCCGCAATGGCGTGGGGCGACGAGGCGGCGCTGCGCGACTACGGCGAGCTGCAAGCCGCGTTCGAAGCGGGCGGCGGCTACGACCGCAAGCACCAGGTCGAGAAGGTTCTCGGCGGCTTGGGCTTCGAGCTGCCCGACTTCCAGAAAGACGTGTCGGTGCTCAGCGGCGGCGAGAAGTCGCGCGTGCAGCTCGCGATCCTCATGACGACGCCGGCGGACCTGCTGCTGCTCGACGAGCCGACCAACCACCTCGACCTGCAGGGTATCGAGTTCGTCGAGGGCTTCGTGCAGCGCTACCCAGGTGCCGTGCTCGTCGTCAGCCACGACCGCCGCTTCCTCGACGCGGTCGCCACGTCGATCGTCGAAGTCGCCGACGGAGTCGCCAACCGTTGGAAGGGCAACTTCTCGCACTACAGCCAGCAGCGCGATCTGGCCCTGCTGTCGCAGGCGCGGCAGTTCAAGAGCCAGCGCGAGTTCATCGACAAGGAGATGGACTACATCCGCCGCAACATGGCGGGGCGCATGAGTTCGCAGGCCAAGGGCCGCTTGAAGCGTCTGCAGCGCCTGCAGCTCATCGACAAGCCCAAGGGCAACCGAGCCTCGATGCGGCTCACTTTCGGGTCGAAGACGCGCGGCCAACAAGGCCAAGCCGCGATCGAGTGCGAGGCGTTGACCGTCAAGGCCGGCCCGCACACGTTGATCGAGCGCGGGGAGCTGCGCATCTGGTTTGGCGAGACGACGGCGCTACTCGGCCGCAATGGGGCAGGCAAGACCACGCTGCTGCGCTTGCTCGCCGGCATCGGCGAACCCGCGAGCGGCACGATCCGCCGCGCCCACAACCTGCGCATCGGGTACTTCAGCCAGGAGAAGAACGACCTGCCGCAGCAAGGCACGGTGCTCGAAGCGCTGCGCGAACTCGACCGCACCGTCGACGAGCGCACGCTGCGCGACCACCTCGCCATGTTCTTGTTCTGTGGCGACGACATCGACAAGCCCGTCACCGAACTGTCGGGCGGCGAGAAGCAGCGGCTGTCGCTGGCGCGAATGACGCGCGCGCAGTTCGACCTGCTCTGCCTCGACGAACCGACCAATCACCTCGACGTCGCCGGCACCGAAGGGCTCGAGCAGGCGCTCAAGGAGTTTCCGGGCACGATCGTGCTCATCACGCACGACCGCCAGCTCGTCGAAGAAGTCGCCGACCGCGTCGCCTGGATCGAAAACGGCACGCTGCGCACGTTCGATCAGGGGCTCGCGCATTGTCAGCGGGTGCTGGCCGAAGAACGCTCGGCCGCGCGTGCCGCCGAAACCGAAGCGCGCGACAGGGCTCTGGCCAAGGCGGCGAAACATGCCGAGGGCAACGAACCCGAGGCCAAGAAGGCGATCGAGACCGGCAAGGTGCGCAATCCGATCCTGTTCGAGAAACTCGAGTCTCGCATCATCGCGCTCGAAGGAGAACTCGTGGCCGCGCGGGCGGCGATGCTCGAGCCCGAGAACTACGGCAGCGTCAGCAAGATCAAGGAGCTGAAGGCCGACGAAGCGCGGCTCGAGGCCGAGATCGCAAGAGCCTACGAGCAGTGGGAGAACTGGCAGTAGCGCTTTCCCATGCACACTCTCGACCGCGGCCAACCCCGCTGCAACAACCAGGACGCCGACCGACGCCGGCCTGATCCGAACTCGCAACAGACAAGTTCTGCGACGACGACTGGTTCTGGCCGCATCGACCGCTAGAGCAACGTAGACTGCGCGCGCCCCCTCCGCTCCATGCTCGGCCGCACCTCGCTCCTGCTCACAATCCTCGCCGGCACTGGCCCCCTCGTGGCGCAGGACTACCCACCGTCCGTGCCCGTGAACGTCGTGGCCGAGGTCGACACGGCGCTGCTGCAAACCGCCGGGCGCGCTGTGCTCAAGCTGCGCTTCGTCAGCGAAGCGACCCCGGACCGCCCGTTCGCGGTGCGCGTCGAACTGCGCCGCAGCGGCCGAATGGTTCAGCGTCGCGACCATGCGCCACCCGTGCCGACGCTCGAATGGGTGAAGGACAAGGTCATCGCCTACGACCTGCCGCTGGCGTTCGTGCTGCCAGATGGCGACGCGATCACAGCGGGCACGATCGAAGTGTTGGTCGGCCTGCTCGATCCCGCGACTGACAAGGTCTGGCCGCCGTTGTCGCGCAACATCGGCCGCGACGGACTGGCTCGCGTGTGCGACTTCGAGCTGCCGAAGATCGATGGCGCAGCCGACGCGATTTCGGTCGACGCCGCGCTCGCTGCTGCGAGCGCCGACAAGCAGCCGCAGGATGCCTGGGATCGACTCGAGTTCACGTTCCGCCGCCTCGACGACTACCCGCTCAAGGCCAAGCTGCAGAAGGCACTGCTCAGCGTCGGCCGCACGGCGCCGCGCGCACTGACGTTCGAAGAGTCCGACATCGTGCAGGGTCGCATTCGCAGCGAGCGCGCGCGTTACCTGCGCCAGGTCGCGGGACGCATGTTCGACCGCGGCAAGTTGTTCGGGGCCATCCTGCTGCTCGACGAAGTCGGCGGTTCGCTGCAAGAACAGGCAGATCGTGCCGTGCTCGGTGCACTGGCCGATGCCACGCGCGTCACCCAGGACCGCGCTAACATCGCGGCAAAGATCTTTGCCCTCAGCAAAGAACAAGAAGCCGAGCTAGCACAGCTCGTCGAACGCCACGCGCGTGGGCAGGATCGCCTCGAGGCAGGCATCAAGCTCGCCAAGAGCCCGGCCCAGCGCGCCGTCGCGCGCGAGCTCGTGCGCACGCTCGAGTTCACGCCCGAACTGCGCCAGCAAGGCGAGAAGGCGCGCGGCGCCATCGAGGCCGCGTGGCTCGCCTGTGTGCCCGCCGAAGAACGCACCGAAGCCAACGCAGCGTTGCAGCATCCATGCTGGGCTCGAACAGCGACCCGCAACAGCCACCGCTTCGTGATCATCGGCCCCAAGCAACTCGTCGACGGCATCCCTGACGACAGCCTGCTGCGCTTCGACCTCGCCTACCTCTACTTGACCGACTTGTTCGGCCGCGTGCCCAACCCCGACGGCGACCGCGTCACGGTCTACTTCAAGGAGCTGTGGGAGTTTGGCGGCGGCGTGGGCGGCGGCAAGATCATCGACGTCGGCAACGCAGACCCTGACAGCAAGGCGCTGCGCGTCGACAACGGCCTGCTCTACCACGAACTGACGCACTGCGTCGACGACACGACGCCGATCTACGACGGCTTTCGCGAAGGCCTCGCCGACGTCGGCGCCACGTTCACGCAGCAAGAACTCGGTCAGGTCGCCGGCGCGCGCCTTGCGTTCGGTCTGGCCCAGCGTGCATTCCTGCAGGACTACCTCGAACGCGACCTTGAGTACTGGCGCATTCCCAACTACGGACCCAGTGCCGGCTTTCTGCTGCACTTCATCGCGACCTACGGCAAGGACGGCAGCGGCTACCGCTGGCAGCTCTACCGCAAGTTCTTCCGCGACTACCGCGCCTGCAAGGTCAAGGACGCCCGCACACCAAACATCGCACGCGCGTTCGCCTTCCACCTCGTCGAGGCGTTTGGGCCCGAGGCGTTTGCGGACCTCATTCGCTTCCGCTGGCCGCTGCTCGAACAGGACCTCGAAGCAGTGCGGCGCGAACAGATCGCCGCCAACAACCGACAACTGGGGCCAACGTTCGACGACCAACCGGGCTCGCCGGTGCCGCGCGACAAAGAGGCAAGGCACCTCTCCGATCG
>JBDSBS010000151.1:0-6519 GCA_039921435.1 Planctomycetota bacterium
GCCCGATGCGAATCGCTCTTCCCTTCGCGGCACGTTCGATCGCGCAGATCGATCTTCCCAGTCAGACTCGCCAGTCAGACTCTCTCAGTCAGACGCCCTCGTGCATGGGCTGCAAAGACGCGACACCCACGTCACTCGCCCGTCTGGCGCACAGGCGCCAGACGGGCGAGATGAGACATCACTGCGTGATGCGGTAGATGTGCAGCTGATAGGGTCCGAAATCATCCGTGAAGCTGCTGTCGACAATCGTCAACTCGCGCGACTCGCCGATGACTTCCACAGTCGTGCCCTTGGTCACGAGCGAGATCGTCGCAGTGAGGCTCTGCCCGTACTGGTGCGTCGTGTCGCCGTTGCCCATGGCGAAGATGTACGTGTCGCCGCCGAATTCCTTGGTGAGGGCGGTCACGGTCACGGTGCTGTTCGTCGTCACCGTGGTGCCGGGCACCGTGCGCGTGGTCAGCACGGCACCAAAGGCCGTGATGGACAGGTTGGTGTTCCGGATGGCCCGTCCGACTGCCGGGACGTTGATCGGGTAGGTGGGGTTGATGCCACCTGGGTAGAGGTGGTGGGCGAAGTAGGTGATGCCGTTGGCCCCGTGCACGATCATGTTCCAGACTGCGGGGCGGATCAGCTCCGTTGGCATCGTCAGGTACAAACCCGTGTTCGCCGTGAACGAGTTGCCGGACTCGATGAAGCCCCACACCGGCAGCCCGGGATTCGCCGGGTTGTGGTCGACGTAGTAGCGGCAGTTGTCGATGGCCTTGCCGTAGGTCCAGAGCCCGACGTAGAACGGCATCTCCCACGGGTCGGTGATCCCGTAGAAGCTGACGGACGCGACGTCGATGAAGTCGGTGTACTTGTTGTGGTCGTCCTGGATCGTCGGGCCCGGGAACGCCTGGTAACCAGGCCACGGGATCTTGGCGAAGCCCTTGCCGAAGTTGGACCAGAGGATCCTGCCGGGGTCACTTTGCCGCATGAGCTGGCAGTTTGCGCGGAAGGTGACGGGGTGGTGCGCAGGCACGAACGCCTTGGTCATATCTGGCTCGTCACCCACGACGTAGCCGACGAAGGTGGCGGCGTACTGCGGGTTGGCCTGGTTCCAGGCAACCGCGGCTAGATCCTCGCCGGCGTAGACCTTGAACCCGTTCGCCTGGAGAGCTTGCGCAGCGTGAAGGTTGTAGCCCGGGTAGCGATGGGCCTCGGACGGCCACAAGTACATGCCCATCCAGTCTGTGATCCCCATTTCCTTGTAGTGCTGCGCCACGGACTTGCCGTTGATCACCTGCACCGGATCCTGGAGCCAGACGCCGAATGGGAACGGACCCGCGAGGCCCGGAGGCTGCAACGTCGGGGCGGCGTCGGCGGTGGTGCCCGCGCTCGCAACCAGTTCGCTCGAAGTGGCCACGTCGCCTGCACGAGCGCTGCCGCTCTTGCTCGCAGCGTCGCCGGTGAAGGCACTCTGCGCGCGGCCTCCCGCAGCAACCAGGCCTAGAGCCATCATCGAAAGCGCCGCACGTGTCATGTATCTACCCAAGGTTCACTTCCTTTTTTGTCCGTCGCGTCTCGAACGTAGGCCGTTGTCGAGCACAGGGCCTTGGAGACGAGTGACCGGACTCGTTCTACGCAGAGTTAGTACCCCACTGGGCGGTGCTTTCCCAACGCTTCCGCGCGCGGTTGCCATTTCTCGAGCGGGAGGCGACGCGCAGCCTGCCATCGCGGCGGAGTGATCGTCTACTTCCTTGGCAGTACCGTGGGGCGACGCCCGGTCGCCGGCGGAAACCACCGAGTACGACCGGAGGGAACCTGCGAACCCTTGCCAGTCTCACGGTTTAGCCGCAGCCCGCGGCGCCAACCTGGTATCGCCGCGTGCGTTTTTCGACCGAAGGCTCTTGGAGAAGTGTCATGCGCCCCTTCACCCTGCTCGTTGCTCTCCTGACCGTCACTTGGTTGCCCAACAGGACCCCGGCGCATCGCGCGCGGACCTGGCGGCGCTGCCGCTGTCGTTCGTCGCCAATCGCGGTCAGTTTGCCGCCGAAGTGAGCTTCACGGCCCAGGTCGCGGGCGCCACGGTGGCATTCACCGAAGATGCCGTTCGCTGCCGACTCGGCGACCACACCATGACCGCGCGCTTCGTGGGGTCGCAGCCCGGTGTCGCCCCGGTCGGCGAACACCGCCAGCCGCACGTGTCGCACTTCTATCTCGGTGCCGACCCGACGCGCTGGCGCAGCGACGTTCCCAACTTCGCGAACGTGAAGTACGCCGATCTCTATCCGGGCATCGACTTGATCTACTCGGGCGACGGTCGCCGCCTGAAGTACGACTTCGTGCTGGCGCCGGGCGTTGATCTTGCACAGATCTGCATCGCCTACGAGGACGTCGAGCGTGTCGAACGCGGCAGCGGCGGCGAGTTGCTCGTTCGGGCGGCGAGTGGAACCGCGACCGAACAGCCACCGGTCGCCTGGCAGGAGATCGATGGCCGGCGCGTGCCGGTGGCGGTGCGCTACGCGCTGCTCGGCGAACGGTGCTTCGGATTCGCTGTCGACGGCGAGTGGCGACGCGACCTCGAACTCGTCATCGATCCCGTGCTCACCTACAGCACCTACCTCGGCGGCCTGAGTTACGCCAGGTGGGTGGCATCGCCGTCGACAGCACCGGTGCCGCTTATGTCACGGGCGGCACGCTGTCGCCCGACTTCCCCGCCACGGGCACGCCGGTGCCGGGCAGCGATTACGTCGTGTTCGTAGCCAAGCTCGTGCCGAACGGCTCGTCGTGGGCAGCACCACGTCGGCGGACTTCCCGGTCACCGCTGGCGCCTACGACACGACGTTCAACAGCACGAACAGTTGGGACACGGACGCCTTCGTCGCGCGGCTCACGAACACCGGCACGCTCGACTACGCGACGTTCCTGGGCGGCAGCAGTGCCGACCACGCGTTTGGCGTGGCCACGTCATCGGGCAACATCGTTACCATCGTCGGCGAGAGTTGGTCCAACGACTATCCGACCACGGTTGGCGCGCTGCAGACGACGTTCGGCGGCCAGAAGGACATCGTCGTGACGCGCCTGCGATTGGTGAGCCAGGGCGCCGCGGACCTCATGTATGCGACCTACTTCGGTGGTTCTGGCTATGAGGAAGCGCAGGGGCTCGCGCTGTTGGGTCTGTCCGTGATCTACGTCGGTGGGGCCACGGCATCGGCCGGCTTTGCCACGACGTTCGGCGCCGCGGCAGGCGGCTTCGACGCCGTGGTCGCGAAGATCCTGCCCTTCGCATCCGGCAGCGGTGACCTGCTCTGGAGTCGCCGGCTCGGCGCTAGCGGAGGCGACTACGCGCTCGCGGTCGATGTCGTGCAGAACGACGTGGCCGTGGTGGGGGTGACGTACTCCGCTGGTTTCCCGACGTCGGCGGGCTGCATGCAACCGACCTTCGGCGGCGGCAGTAGCGACGGCTTCGTCGCCCGCATCAGCGGTGCTGGTGCGCTGCTCTTCAGCACGTTCCTCGGCGGTAGCGCCGACGACCGCTGCGTTGATGTCAAGAAGCTCGCGAACGGCAACCTGCTCGCGTTCGGCTACACCGCTTCGCCAGCCTTCCCGGTGACGAGCAACGGCATCGACACGACGCACAACGGCGGCAACGACTGGCACATCTCGGTTCTCAACGGCACCGGCACGACGTTGGTCTACGGCACGTTCTTCGGCGGCTCGGGCAACGACACCGCGGGGTCCGCAGCGGTGGCTACGAATGGCGACTGGTACGTCGCCGGCGATGGCACTTCGCAGAACTTCCCGGTGACGAGCGGCTGCTACGACCCCTCGTTCAATGGGGGGCCGATCGACGTCAACGTCACGCGGCTTTCGCAGGCGCCGACGGTGTGGACGGGACTTCCGATTGCCACGACGCAGGGTGTGGCGCCGGTCGTGGCGTTCACGGGCTTGCCGCAGATCGGCAATCCGCTGGGCGGCATCGCGACCTCGGGCCTCGTGCCGGGCAGCATCGCGCTGCTCGCGATGGGCTCGCTGCTGCCAACGCCGTTGCCGTTGGCGTTGGTCGGCGGGCCACCGGGGAGCACGTTGTACGTGGACTTCGTCGACCTCGTGCTGCTCGTCGCGGACAACGCGGGAACGGCGCTGCTGGCACTGCCGATCCCGCCGGTGCCGACCCTCGTGGAGCAAGCGTTCAGCTTCCAGGTGTTCGACTTCGACACGGGCTTGCCATACCCGTTGCCGCTGGCTCACTCCAACGCGATGACGATCACCATCTGGCCCTGAGTCCGGTGCTGCCTCGCGAGCCGCGATCGCCGGTGCGGAAACCCGATCGACCGCAGCGGTGTGCGAGTTAGCCTGCGCCTGCCCACCGCCGCCCCGGCGCTGCGCCCGCCTCTCCCCCGCACGCCATGAGTACGGTCGTTCCCGCCCCGACGTCGGCATCCACGAGCTTTCGATTCCGACCCGTGCTGCTGTTGCTCTTCGCGGGCAGCGGCGCCGCCGCGCTGATCTACGAGGTGGTGTGGTTCCACCTGCTGCGCCTCGTGGTCGGCAGCTCGGCGATCTCGCTGGGGTTCTTGCTGGGCAGCTTCATGGGCGGCATGTGCCTCGGCAGTCTGCTGCTGCCGCGAGTGCTGTCGAAGCGCCGGCATCCGCTGCGCGTCTACGCGGTGCTCGAGATCGGCATCGGTGTCTGCGGATTGTTGCTGCCGACGGTGTTGCCATGGCTGTCGCGGTACTACACCGAGCACGTCGGCGAAGGTCTGCTCGGGTTCACGCTGCGCGGCAGCATCTGCGCGCTCGTGCTGCTGCTGCCGACGATGATGATGGGGGCCACGCTGCCCGCGATGGCGCGTTGGCTCGACACCTCGCGCCAGGGCATCGCGTCGCTGGGCCACTTCTACGGCGCCAACATCTTCGGAGCCATCATCGGCACGCTGCTGGCGGGCTTCTACCTGCTGCGCGTGTACGACACGCTGGTCGCGACGCAGGTCGCTGCGGCGATCAATGTTGTGGTCGCCGGGATTGCACTGCTGCTATCGGGCTGGCGTGGGTTCGTGCCGCCCGTCGAAGCGTCCTCCGTTGACGCCGCCGCGAACGAGCCGCGCGCCCCTCGCCATCTCGCGGTGTACTTCGCCATCGCCGCGTCGGGCTTCACCGCGCTCGGCGCCGAAGTCGTATGGACGCGCCTCCTGTCGCTGCTGTTCGGCGCATCGGTCTACACGTTCTCGCTGATCCTCGCGGTGTTCCTGGTCGGGCTCGGCTTCGGCAGCGCCTACGGGGCACGGCTCGCCGGCCGCACAGCGTCCCCGCAGCGCGCGCTCGCGGTGTGCCAGGCACTCGTGGTGCTGGCCTTCGTCTACACCGCGTTCCTGATGGTGAAGGTCATTCCGTATGCGGAGCCGACCTACGTGTTCCAGCAGCACGTCATCGAAAACCCGCTCGTGCGTCTGCCGTGGGACTTCGTGCGCTGCATGCTGGCGATCCTGCCGGGACCCGTGTTGTGGGGCATGAGCTTTCCGCTGGCGCTGGCGGCGGCCAGCGAAGGGCAGCGCGATGCCGGTCGGTTGGTCGGTGGCGTCTACGCTGCTAACACCGTCGGCGCCATCGGTGGCGCGCTGCTCACGAGCCTCGCCGGTATCGGTTGGATCGGCACGCAGCACACGCAACAGGTTCTGGCCGCGATCGCGGGTGCAACGGCTCTGCTGCTCGTGCTCACCGCGCGGCCATGGCGTTGGCCGTGGCGTGTCGCTGCAACCACAGCGTTGCTCGCCCTGGTCCCGACCACGACCTGGCTGCTGCCCGCGGTGCCCAACGGCATGATCGCCTACGGCCGCCACGTCGGCGATTGGAACTCCCTGACCGAGTACCTGTTCGTCGCCGAAGGCGTCAGCGCTTCGGTTGCGGTCACCTACGCCGAGAACTGTCTCAACTTCCACGTCAGTGGCAAGGTCGTGGCCTCGACCGGGCGCATGGACATGCGCCTGCAGCGCATGCTCGGCCACCTGCCGTCGCTGATCCACGGTGCCCCAAGGTCGGTGCTCATCGTCGGCTGCGGCGCTGGCGTCACCGCTGGCACGTTCACCGACTATTCGAGCGTGCACCGCATCGTCATCTGCGAGATCGAACCGAAGGTCATCGAAGGCGCGCGCGACTGGCTCGGCGATGCCAACCACGGCGTGCTCGACGATCCCCGCACCGAGGTCGTGCTCGACGACGCCCGCCACTTCCTGGCCACGACCAAGGAGAAGTTCGACATCATCACGAGCGACCCGATCCACCCGTGGGTGCGCGGTGCCGCGGCGCTCTACTCGGCCGAATACTACGAACTGGTCAAGCAGCACCTCGAGCCAGGCGGCATCGTGACGCAGTGGGTGCCGCTCTACCAGGCCGACACCGCGTCGGTGAAGAGTCAGATCGGCACGTTCTTCCACGCCTTCCCGCACGGCACGGTGTGGAGCAGCGACATTTCCGACAAGGGCTACGACGTGGTGATGATGGCGCAGGCTGGACCGATGCGCATCGATGTCGACGACA
>JBDSBS010000152.1:0-5139 GCA_039921435.1 Planctomycetota bacterium
TTCACGCCGCAGGGCTTCTCGTGCTCGCTGAACGGTGCCGAGGCCGAAGCGGTGCGCTCCCTGTTCTTGCCGTTGCAAGACCTCGGCGCCGGCGCGTTCGTGCCGGGCGGTGGTGGAGGTGGAGCCGACATCGGGCTGCTGCACAAGGCGGGTGTGCCGTGCTACGGATTCTGGGTCGACGGCCAGCGTTACTTCGACTACCACCACACTGCCCTCGACGACCTGCCGATGGTCAACGAACGCGAGCTGGCGCTCGGAGCGGCGGTGATTGCCTATGCGGCGAGCGTGCTCGCCGATCGCTGACCGTCCCGCTGCGTCACGCCGCCGCCGCCTTGCGCGGTCCGGCAAAGCGATCGAGCCCGAAGCCCAGGAACACCGTGGCCAGCACGAAGGCCGCCGAGAAGTAGAACGGCACGGCGATGCCGAGGTGATCGAACGCCCAGCCGTAGAAGAGCGGTGCGATGAGGCGCGCCATGCCGCCGTAGGTCTGCTGCAGCCCCATGTAGAGGCCGCGCTCGGCACCGGCGACGACGCGCGACAACAGCGAGGTCACGCACGGGAACGTGAACGCCGTTCCGAGTGGCAGCATGGCGACCGCGAGAGCGAGCATCGGCAATGAGGTCGCAAACGGAATCGCCAGCACGCCGGTCGCCAGCGTCACGATGCCGATGCGCGACAGCTTGGCCTCGCCGAGCCGGTCGACGAGGCGGCCTAGCAATAGCACGCGCGTGAACACCGCGATCGCGCCGATGTACATGAAGAAGTAGCCGATCGTGTGCTCGTCCACTTCGAAGCGCGCGTTGAGGAACAGCGCCAGCACGGCGTTGATGCCCTGGAACGAGCCGATCGCGATGCCGTAGGTCAGGATCAACCGCGAAGCGGGTTCGCGCGGGTGCAACACGACCTGCAGCACCGAAGCTCGCACGGACCGGCGCGCTGGCTTGGCCACGCTCGCGGTGGTCGCCGCAGTCGACGCATTCGGCGCATTCGACGCATTCGACGCATTCGGCGTGTTGGCCGCGTTCGCAGCGGTGGCCTTGTTCGCCACCGCCTGAGGGTTCGACTCCTTCAGATACTTCGCAGCAAACCCCAGCGTCATGAGACACAACAACGCCGCGACGATGCCTGGCGCCGCCGTGCCCATGGCGAGCGTTCCTTCGCCGGGCCACAGATCGACATTGCGGATCGAGAATGCATAGCTGCCGAGCACCGGACCGAGCGCGACGCCGAGGTTGGTCGACGCCGACAGCCAACCGAGTGCCCGCGCGCGCTGCTCCGGCTCGACGGAATCGGCGACGTAGGCCTGGATGACGCCGACAGTGCCACCGCCCGCCCCCTGCACGAGGCGCGACAGCACCAAGAGCCACAGCGAGTCGGCGAAGCCGAAGACGAGGTAGGCGCACGCCGATGCAAACAGCGCGATCAGCAGTGCGGGACGGCGGCCAATGCTGTCCGAGAAACGCCCCCACATCGGCGCGCTCAACAGCTGCGCCACCGTGAACGACGAGACGACGAGACCCGACAGCAAGCCGATCTCGAGCGTCGTGCCGAGCACGACGACGCCGTCGCCAGCCAGCCGCTTCACGTAGAACGGCAGCAGCGGCACGATCATGAGCAGCCCGACCATGTCGAGAAACGCCGTCGCCATGAGCACGAGCAATCGGGCCGGGATGCGGCGCACTTCGCGCGCGAGCAGCCACAGCAGGCCCATGCCGATGATGCCGATCGCGATCCGCACCGGGGTCGACTCGAGCGATTCGGCGATGTCGAAGGCGAGCATGCGGGTCGGAGGCGCGCAGTAGACAGGCCAAGCTCCGCCGAACCTAGTTCCAGTTTCTGGGCCGACCAGTCGACGAGTTTCCGATCTCGCCGGTCACTGGATCGTCGACAGACCCGATCGCGCAAGCTCCGCAACATACGGATCCTCGTCGCGGCGCGCCGCCTCTAGTGTCGCCATCGCGGACTCGTCGCGCGATTTCGCCTTGCGCAGCACGCAGGCCAGAGCCCACGCGGCGTAACCACGACCAGGGAACGCGCGGTCTTCGATCGCAGATCGCAGGGGCGCGATGGAGCCGACACCGATCGATTCGAGCTGTTTCACGACGCGGTTGTTGGGCGGCACGTGCTCGTTGCCGTCGCGCAGCTGCGCCACGAGCAACGTCGGACTGGCTGCCGTCTCGGCCTTGCCACCACTTCCTGAGTCGACCGCGAACTCCGAACTCGCGGACGCCGTAGCTCGCTTCGCAGTGAAGTTCCCCGATTCGTAAAACGGCAGCATCTCGCGATAGACGCCCATCGCCTTGCGCACCGCGTTGACGATGTTGTCCGTACCGATGTTGCCGACGTCGGCCTTGAAGCCACTGAGCTCCGCATTGGCGTAGGGCATGCCCTCGGCCGCCGCGGCGATGCGCGCGCGCATGGCGAGGCGATCGTCGGCGAGGTGCTCGAGGATCCAGCCCCAATGCAGCTTGGCCCAATCGCGGTCGTCCGTGAACCAGCACGCGACGCCCGCCAAGAAGTGCGCTTCGGCGTGGCGCTGCGTCGACGCGGCGCGCTTCGTCAGCGGCTGCAGCAGCGCGCGAGCCGCTGCGTAGTCCTTCGTGGCAACGAGCCGGTAGCCGCGCTCGACGTCGGCGTGCACTGCCACAGACTCGCCACCGGGCATGGCACGCAGCGCCTTCTCGTGGCTCCCGTGCACATCCCACTGCTTGCCGTGGCGGGCGATGCGCAGCAAGCCGAGTCGGGCTTCGACGGCCGCGGCCGCATCGTCGGCTTCCGCCAAAGCCTCGTATCGCTGTGTGGCGAGCGCGTAGTCGCCGACTTCCTCCGCGAGCCTCGCACCTTCCAGCCGTTGCTTCGCCGAATCGACTGCCGCGAGGGTCGACGCCTCCTGCTCGGTGGGCTTGGCGTACTCGGGATACTTGCGCAGCAAGTCCAGCAGCCACGACGCGACCTCATCCTTGTCGGCATAGAGCTCCGTCTCGCCGACGATCTCACCGGTCGGCCGGAACGCAGCGAACCAGGCGTACGGGTTCTTCGTCTGCTTGTCGACAAACTTGGACGCCACTGCATCGTGACCTTCGCCGGGCCCGCCGCGGTTGAAGTAGAACGGCACGAAGCGCCGGTTGATCAGGTCGATGACACGGTCTTCTGCGAAGCACCCGGCTCGCATGGGTTCGGCACCGGGTCACCACTTGCCCTTCGTGGCACACGTCGCCCCCGCTTCGTCGACGCCGAACGAGATGCCCTTGATGAGCAGCAATCGCTGCTCGGCGACCGCGCGCTGCAGCGCTGTCGAGAAGTCGCCGGGCAGCACCCAGTGGATGTTCGTCGTGTTGCACGACGAGGGCGCGGCGCCCTGCGCCGCCAGCGGCCCGACCGGCGCAAGCAGCATTGAAAGGAGTAGGGCGGTCGAACGCGCGGCGGATCGGCTGAGCTTCACTTGGACTCGCTGGGGAAGGGCTCGCCGGAGAGGCGAACCATGTGCCCGGCATTGTCGCGCCGCCTGCGAGTCCTGCACAGCCGCCAATACACGTTGGCGCGTCGTGGAACCTTTTGCGCGGCAGCTCAGCCAGCGAGGGAGCGCTTGCGAACGGCGCTGCCCGACGCGGGACTACTTGTCGGAGTCCCGCGGAATCTGCTCGCCCGTCTGGGCATCCGTGCCGCTGCGATCGCTCGGCCGGTCGAACCAAGTGCCGGTGTAGAAATCGAGGGGCGTGATCTTGGGCCCGTTCGGCGCCAACTCGGCCAAGCCGTAGAACGGGAACGCGAAGAAGTCGAGCAGGTGCACTATGCCGTAGATCGTGTGCTCGAACGCGTGGTAGGCGAAGGTGAACGGGAACGCGAGCACTTCGACCGCAGGGCCGGAGTCGAGTCCACTGCGCACGCTCTTGGCGCTGACGACACCGTCCGTGGAGCCGCCGTAGATAGCGAGCACCGGCGTGCCGATACCGAGGAACAGGTCCTTGCCGGCGCGGCGCACGGTGCCACAGGACGTCAGCGCAACCGTCGAGAGAACGGAGACGGCGATCAAAGCTTTGCGAGCGTTCATGGGGAGGTTCATCGATCGAATCGAAGAGGGCGGGAGGGGACGCATGATGCAAGCGAGCCGGCGCGGCAGCGACAAGCTTCAGTTGACGAAAACCAGGGCCGCACCTGGGGATCAAGCAACCGGACGGAGCGCTCGCAGCATCGCGGAGCGGGACCGCCGAATGTTGGGCGGCGCCGGCGCGAAGCAGGAGCACACGCGGACGAGCGAGACCTCGCCATCCTGGCGAAGAATCGACCATAATACCATTTATAGAAGGATATTACGATCCGTCTCGCGAGCCCAGCACCACCTCGCAAGTAGGGTGTCGAAGAAGCCCTGTCCACACTCTGTGGTGGCGGCGCGGCGACTGCACGCGCCGTAGGGCCGAGTCAGGTCGCCCGCTTGTGCCGCACGATCTCCCCCTCGTGCAGGAAGATCACGTCTTCGGCGATGTTGGTCGCCAAGTCGGCGATGCGCTCGATTTGCCGCGAAACCGAGAGCAGCAGCACGCACTGCTCGATCTGGTCCGGTGCTCTGCGCATCTGCTCCTGCAACACCGCGAAGATGCCGCGATGCTCGGCGTCGACGACGTCGTCGTCCTCGAGCACCTGCCGCGCCAAGGCCACGTCCGCGCGAACGAGGCAGTCGAGCGCCTTGCGCGTCATGCCTCGGGCGGCGAGCACCATCGGCGGGAACTGTTTGGGAATCACCACCGCGGGCAGCACGACGAGCTGCAGCGCCCGCGCGGCGATGCTCTCCGCGGCGTCTCCCATACGTTCCAGGTCGTTGTCGACCTTGAGCGCCGTGATGACGAACCGCAGGTCGCTGGCGACGGGTTGGTGCAGCGCCAGGATCTTGAGGCACTCTTCTTCGATGCGCACTTCGAGCAGATCGATGTCGCACTCGTCTGCAACCACCTTGCGCGCGCGTGCCTCGTCGCGCTCGAACAGGGCGCCCGTGGCGTCGCGCACGGCCAGTTCGACGCGACCGCCGAGATCGAGGAGGCGCTCGCGCAGGATGTCGAGGTCGCGATGCAGGTGCTTCATGAGTCGGTTCGTTTGCCCGGGGCGACGACTTGCAGCGGGTCACGCAGACCCTAGCAGCGTGTG
>JBDSBS010000153.1:0-10911 GCA_039921435.1 Planctomycetota bacterium
CGCTCCTGTTCGCCGAGCGCCTTGCCGGCGCGCTCGAACAGATCCTGCAGGCGCCCGTCGGAGTTGCCGTCCTTGTCGATCTTGTAGTTCTTGTCGCCGATGAGGTCGAGCAGCACGAAGGCCTTCACGCGCGCCAGCAGCTTGGTCTCCGACAGCATCTTGCAGAACGCCTTGCTGCCGAGCAGCGCGCGGTCGTCGTTCCAGGCCCAGTCGAGCGACTCTTCGGCGTCGATCCAGTAGAGCCAGACGTTGACCTTGGGCTTCGGTTGGCGTTCCTTCAGCACGCGGGCGAGCTCGAGCAGTACGGCGGGGCCGCCACCGCCGTCGATCGCGCCGACGAAGCGGAAGTTGTGGGCCGCGTCGCCGTGGCCATCGGCGAGCTTGGTGTCGTAGTGGGCGCCGATCATCAGCACCGGACCGTTCTGCGGGTCCTCGCCGTCGATCTTGACGTAGAGGTTGCGGATCAGCTTCTTCTCCTTGTCGTGCATCACCTCGTGGGGCACGGCAGTCAGGCCGAGCGCCTTCAATTCGCTGGTGATGTAGCCGGCGGTCTGGCCCAGGGCTTCCGAGCCGAACGGGCGCGGCCCAAAGCCGACCAGTTTCGTCAGGTGCGCGTGGGCACGGGCGCCGTCGACAGGGCCCTTTGGCCCGCCGCCGCAGCCGGCCACCAGCAGCGAGACGCACAGCAGAGAACCGGCGAGGAGCCACACCTTCTTGGTCGCTCGCGGCGACTCGCGCATCGATCCATCGCACATGCGGAGCACGTTAGCACTGCACCCGGTCGGCCACAGGTGCTTTCCCGGCCGAACCTTGCCCGACAAAGCTTCATGGCGCGTCGCGGTGACGTCGATAGGATGGGCGGATCCAAGTGCCGCCGGCTCGGCCTCGAGTCACCGGCGCCCATCGCGAGCGCACGCCATGACCGAACTCGATCTGCCAGGACTCATTCGCGCCTCCCTCGACCAGAAGCAGTACAAGGCCGAACATTGGGAGGGCACCTTCCAGCAGTATCTCGACCTAGTACAGCAGAACCCGCTGATCGTGCGCACGGCGCACCAGCGGCTCTACGACATGGTGCTGAGCCACGGCGTCGAGGAGATCGAGATCGACAAGGAGAAGGTCCCGAACTACCGCTTCTTCAACGACGTCATCGAAGGCGGTCGCGATGGCGTGTTTGGGCTCGAGCGCTCGCTGCACAACCTGATGGCGATGTTCAAGGCGGCCTCGCACGGCTTTGGCCCCGAGCGCCGTGTGCTGTTGCTGCACGGTCCCGTCGGCTCGAGCAAGTCGACGATCGTGCGCCTGCTCAAGAAGGGCCTGGAGGCGTACTCGCACACGCCGCAAGGGGCGCTCTACACGTTCACGTGGCAGATCGACGGGCAGAGCATTCCGTCGCCGATGAACGAAGAGCCACTCTTGTTGCTGCCGCCCGACGTGCGAGCCAAGGTGCTCGCCTCGCTGCAGAAGAAGGTGCGCGCGTCCTACAAGCTGCGGCAGGACTTCGACCTGTCGCCGGTCTCGCGCTTCTATCTCGAGCTGCTGCTCAAGCGCTACGAAGGCGACTACAACAAAGTGCTGGAGCACGTCGTCGTCAAGCGGCTGTTGATCTCCGAGAAGGACCGCGTCGGGATCGGCACGTTCATGCCGAAGGACGAGAAGAACCAGGACAGCACCGAGCTGACCGGCGACATCAACTACCGGAAGATCGCCGAACTCGGCACCGACAGCGACCCGCGCGCGTTCAACTTCGACGGCGAGTTCTGCGTCGCCAACCGCGGCATCATCGAGTTCATCGAGGTGCTCAAGCTCGACGTGGCGTTCCTCTACGACCTCCTGACGGCGAGCCAGGAGCACAAGATCAAGCCCAAGAAGTTCGCCCAGACCGACATCGACGAAGTCATCATCGGGCACACCAACGAGCCCGAATACAACCGGCTGCAGAGCAATGAGCTGATGGAGGCGTTCCGCGACCGCACCATCAAGATCGACATTCCGTACAACCTGCGGCTCAGTAACGAGGTCAAGATCTACGAGAAGGACTTCGGCCGAAAGCAGGTGCCGGGCAAACACATCGCCCCGCACACGCTCGAGATCGCGGCGATGTGGGCGATCCTGACGCGCCTCGAAGAACCCAAGAAGGCCAACCTGTCGCTGCTGCAGAAGCTCAAGCTCTACAATGGCAAGTCGCTGCCCGGCTATACGCGCGACAACATCCGCGAGCTGCGCGCCGAGGCGATGCGCGAGGGCATGGAGGGCATCTCCCCGCGCTACATCCAGGACAAGATCAGCAACGTGCTCGTGCGCGACCTGCCGTGCATCAACGCGTTCATGATCATGAACGAGCTCGAAGAAGGCCTCGACCACCACAGCTTGATCTCCGACCCCGAGACCAAGAAGCGCTACAAGGACCTGCTGCTCGTCGTGCGCGAGGAGTACGAGGAGATCATCAAGAACGAGGTCCAGCGCGCCATTTCGGCCGACGAAGAAGCGATCGCTCGGTTATGCGGTAACTACATCGACAACGTCAAGGCCTACACACAGAGCGAGAAGGTCAAGAACCCCTACACAGGGCGCGACGAAGAGCCCGACGAGCGGCTCATGCGTTCGATCGAGGAGAAGATCAACATTCCCGATTCGCGCAAGGACGACTTCCGCCGCGAGATCATGAACTACATCGGCGCGCTCGCCGTCGAGGGCCGCACGTTCAACTACAAGACCAACGAGCGGCTGCACCGCGCTCTCGAGCTCAAGCTGTTCGAGGACCAGAAGGACTCGATCAAGCTGACGAGCCTCGTCTCGACCGTCGTCGACAAGGACACGCAGGAGAAGATCGAGGTCGTCAAGGGACGCCTCATGCGCGACTTCGGCTACGACGAGATCAGCGCCACGGACGTGCTCAACTACGTCGCGTCGATCTTCGCCCGCGGGGACACCAAGGGCGAGTGAGGCAACCGTGTCCGTTCGAAGGATCGACAACGATCACACGCGTTTCCGCCAGATCGTTCGCGGCAAGATCAAGCACGACCTGAAGCGCTTCGTCAGCTCGGGCGAGCTGATCGGCAAGCAGGGCCAGCGCTACGTGACGATCCCGCTGCCGCAGATCACGCTGCCGCGGTTCCGTTTTGGCGACAACCAGAAGAAGGGCGTCGGGCAGGGCGAAGGCGGCGACGGCGACCCGGTGCCCGGCCAGGGCGATGGCACGGGCCAGGCGGGCGAGGACCCGGGCCAGCACAGCATCGAGGTCGACGTGCCACTCGACGACCTGGCCAAGATCCTCGGCGAGGAACTCGAACTGCCCAACATCGAGCCCAAGGGGCGCAAGAGCCTGCGCACGGCGGCCGGTCGCTACACCGGCATCTCGCGCTCGGGGCCGATGTCGCTGCGCCACTTCAAGCGCACGTTCCGCGAAGCGCTCAAGCGGCAGATTGCATCGGGCACCTACAACGCCGACGAGCCGCTGATCATTCCGATCCGCGAGGACATGCGCTTTCGCGCGCTGCAAACGCGTTCGGTGCCGCAAGCGAGTGCGGCGATCATCTACATGATGGACGTGTCGGGCTCGATGGGGCGCGAGCAGAAGGACATCGTGCGCATCGAGGCGTTCTGGATCGACACCTGGTTGCGGCACCAATACAAGAACATCGACGTGCACTACATCGTGCACGACGCCGTGGCGCACGAGGTCGATCAGCACACGTTCTTCCACTTGCGCGAGAGCGGCGGCACCAAGATCAGTTCGGCCTACGAGCTGTGTCTGCACCTCGTGCGCGACAAGTACCCGGCGCAGGAATGGAACGTCTATCCATTCCACTTCAGCGACGGCGACAACTGGAGCACGCGCGACACCGAACACTGCGTGTCGCTGCTCAAGGACAGCTTGCTGCCGTTCTGCAACCAGTTCTGCTACGGCCAGGTCAAGAGCGCGTATGGCAGCGGGCAGTTCAAGAAGGACCTCGACACGGCGTTCCGCGGTGACGACAAGGTGGTGACGACCGACATCCAGGATCGCGACGGCATCTTGCCGAGCATCAAGGCGTTCTTGGGTAAGGGGCGCTGAGGTCGGGAGGGCGCGACGGCGAAGATCGCGGAACGACGGCGGCTGGATACAGCCGGTGACTTCCCACCGATCGCCGAACGGTTCGTGTCAATCCGTCAGTCGGTGAACACGTCAGCGAGGGTCGCGGCGTCGAGAATGCGGTCGGTCCAGCAATCGAGCTCGGGCAGCGAGGCTGCGTGCACGCGCTCGATGGTGGCGCTGGGCACGCTGCCGAAGCGCTTCCGCAGTTGCCGTAGGATGGCTTCGGCTCGGCCCCTGGCATGCCCTTCGGTACAGCCCTTGGCATGTCCTTCGGCGCTGCCTTTGGCATGTGCTTCGCGACGCAGCTTCTCGGCGGTGCTCATGATGGTCTCCTCGGGTCGTTGCAGGTTGCGTTCGAACAGCACGTGCAGGTCCTGGTCAGGGATCTCGGTCACGTGCAGACAATACCATGCGATCGCGTCGACGGCGTCGCGGCCGCGCGGTGGCCCTTCGTCGCGGTCGGCGGCGCGCAGCAGGTCGCCCCAGCGATCGAGAGCCTCGGGGGCTGTGGTGGCGGATAGCCGCGGCAGGAAGGCGAGGCACAGCAGGGTCAACTGCGCAAGTGGCGTCAGGCCAGGTCGCCTCAGTTCGGCCTCGGTGCAGCGCGTCAGGTCGTCGACGAGGAAGTGCACGCGCGGCTGCAAGCCACCGAGGGTGCCGGCGAGTTCGGCGTCGAGCTGCGCCAGGTGCGGGTGCACGGCAGGTGCAGCCCAGGGCTTGTTGCCGTGGTAGACGACGATCGGCACGACGAGCGTTGGCGGGGCGCGGTCGGACTGCGAACGAGCGGCGAGATGTACGGAGTACTGCAGGACCTGGTCGTGCAGTTCGGGGTCGTGGTAGCTCTTGTGTTCGGGGACCAGGTAGAGAGAGTGGCGATCCCGCTTCAGTTCGGCTGCGAAGACGATGTCGGTGATGCGCAACCGCAGCCGCCGGCCGTGCACCTTCTCGGGCGTCGCGTGCAGAGTCGACCAGTCGATGGCGCTGGCCAGTGCCTGTGGCAGCACGGAGCGCAGCCAGCCCGCGGCATGCCGAGCATGCTGGAAGACGCGGTGGAAGAGATCATCATGGGGTGTTGCCATTGCCTGTGCAGGCAGTGGATTGGCGAGGGCAACTTCCGCCAAGAAATCGCGGCGGCGGCGAAGATCGCGGTGGAAGGGTCTGCCGGGACTTGGAGTGAACGCTCCTACGACCCCGGCGCACCACGAACGGTTCGGCCAATGCACCGAGCGGCACCGGCACCAGCAGCGGCTGTGGACACCACAGTGCACTTGGCGAATCTCGTGATCGTGTCCCAGACGTCGTCGATCGCTTTCATGCGGGCAGCTCCGCCGATACGCCGTCCGCCGGTCTCGCCGTGCGATCGCCGATCGCGACCCGCCAGCCGTGCACCATGCGGCCGACCTCGTCGACCTGTCGCAGCGTGGTCTCGAAGCCCTTGCCGTTCTCGATGTGGCTCTCGACGGCTATCCGGCACAGAAAACGCATGCGCTCGAGCCGCAGATTGACCTCGTGCAGCAGCCGCGGCCTCAGCTTCGGTTCGTAGCGGGCCTGCACGAGCATCTCCGTGACGTCGAGCGCGTGGTTCTCGAGGCGTTGCGTCAGCGTGAAGCGCGCCTGCTTGGGCCAGCGCCCGGTGTGGTTCAGCAGCCAGGCGGTGAACGCTTCCCACTTCTGCAGCACGAGCAGTTCGGCGGGGGCGGCAGCCGCGGCGGGGCGGTCGATGGGGGTGCTCACGCCATGCCCTCCGCAGCTGCGCAGTCGGTGGTGGTAGGCTCGTGCCGCCCTCATCGCTGACGAGCACGTTGCTCGGCTTGAGATCGCGGTGCACGACGCCCTTCTGGTGCGCGTGCTGCACCGCCGAGCACACCTGCCGCATCAGCAGCAGCCGGTCGCGCAACTACAGCTTGAACCGTTCGCAAAACTCCGTCAGCGGAATGCCCTTGACGAGCTCCATCACGAAGAACGGTTGCCCGCGTTCGCTCGTGCCGCAATCGAACACCTTGGCGATGCCTTCGTGTGACATGAGCGCGAGCGCTTGCCGCTCCTGTTCGAAGCGCGACAGCACCGCCTTACTGTCCATGCCGAGCTTGATCAGCTTGAGCGCCACGCGCCGCTTCACGGGCGTCGACTGCTCCGCCAGGTAGACCGTGCCCATGCCACCCTCGCCGAGTTCGTCGAGGATCCGGTACGGGCCGATCTGTTGGGGGTGCGGATCGCTGCGCTCGCGGACTGCTGTCTGCGCTTCCTTGTCGTGCAGGATCGCGAGCACTTCTTCGGCGAGATCCTCTTCGTCGCCCGCCTGCTGCCGAACGAACGCCTCGCGCTCGTTGGGCGGCAGCTTCCACGCTTGCTCGAACAGGGCCTGTGCGCGCCGGAAGCGCTCCGGATCCAGCGTTGCGTCATCGCTCATCGCCGCACCCCGCGCCCACGAACGCGCGCGCGAGCGGGACTCGGCAGGCGCACAACGGTGGGGGAGTTGGCCGTCTCCATGGCGGACGCGCAGCATAGCTGGCGGCACGGTTGGGGACGCTGTCGGCATGCCGTCGTGTCGTCGCGCGGCCTACGCTGGTTCAACGGTGCGTCGCCCGGCTTCGAGTGCCGCCAAGAGCTGGCCGCGTTCAGGCCGCACCGAGACGGCCCTTCGTGCTGGTCCAGGCCAAACTCGGCGACGAGCTGCTCGCCCCGCCCAGGATCGAACGTTTGCGGCGACCCCGTTCGGCCTTAGTCTCAGGCGCTGGCGGGCCGATGGTATGGCGGCCTCCCGAACGAGCTGACATGGGCAACCTGACTCCAGAACTCGCGGCCCTGCGCGACGAGACGCGCGATCTCGCCAAGAGCTACGGCCTCGACTTCTACGAGGTCATCTTCGAGCTCGTCGACCACGACGAACTGAACATGATCGCCAGCTACGGCGGCTTCCCGACGCGCTATCCGCACTGGCGCTTCGGCATGGAGTACGAGCACCTGACCAAGTCGTATGCGTACGGCCTGTCGAAGATCTACGAGCTCGTCATCAACAACGACCCCTGCTACGCCTACCTGATGCGCAGCAACGCGCTGACCGAGCAGAAGCTCGTCATGGCGCACGTCTACGGCCACTGCGACTTCTTCAAGAACAACGCGTGGTTCACGCACACCTCGCGCAAGATGATGGACGCGCTGGCCAACCACGGCTCGAAGATCCGGCGCTACATGGACCGGCACGGCCAGGAGAGGGTCGAGAACTTCATCGACGTCGTGCACTCGCTCGACAACCTGATCGATCCCTACAGTCCGTACATCGACCGTGGGCATGCCAAGCCAAGTGCCCAGAAGGGCGACGTCGACGACGAACGTCCCGAGGTGCGCAAGATCGCGGCCAAGGACTACATGGACCGCTACATCAACCCGCCCGAGTTCATGAAGCGGGAGCGCGAGCGTATGGAAAAGGACCAGCGCCAGGCGCAGCACTTTCCGGCCCGCCCCGCGCGAGACGTGCTCAAGTTCCTGCTCGACCATGCGCCGCTGCAGACGTGGGAACAGGACGTGATGGCGATGCTGCGCGAGGAGGCCTACTACTTCGCGCCGCAGGGCATGACGAAGATCATGAACGAGGGCTGGGCCGTGTTCTGGCACAGCATGCTGATGACGCGCCATCTCTGCGAGGCCAGCGAGATCGTGCAGTACTGCGACACGCACAGCGGCACGCTCGCCACGCGGCCGGGGCAGATCAATCCCTACAAGATGGGCGTCGAGCTGTTCCGCGACATCGAGCAACGCTGGAACCACGGCCGCTTCGGCGCCGAGTATCAGGCGTGCGACGAGCCGGAGCTGCGCCGCAAGTGGCACCGGCCGACCAACGAGGGCCGGGCCAAGGTCTTCGAGGTGCGCCGCATCTACAACGACGTCACGTTCATCGACGAGTTCGTGACGCCGGAGTTCGCCGAGGACCAGAAGATGTTCGTCTACGGCCAGGATCCGCAGACTGGCCAGCTCGTGATCGTCGATCGCGACTACCGCAAGGTGAAGGAGCAGCTGCTCGCGGCGCTGACGAACTTCGGCAATCCGATCATCAAGGTCGTCGATGGCAACCACAAGAATCGCGGCGAGCTCTACCTCGTGCACGAATGGGTGGCCGGCGACCTGCAGCTCGAGCAAGCGCAGATGACGCTGCAGGGTCTGTTCCGGTTGTGGCAGCGGCCGGTGCACATCGAGACGATCGAGGGTGGCAAGGGGCGCCTGCTGAGCTACGACGGCACCACTGCGACGAGCGTCGAAGTCACCGCGAGCCACCCGGCAACTGGTCGGGTCGGCACGGCGAAGGCAAGCAAGTCGTGAAGCCGCGGCCGACGCTCGAGCACATCTGGGTGGCGTACTTGGCGGCTGTTCTCGGCGTGTCGCTGCTGACGCCCTTGCCGCAGACGCAGTCATCGGGGGTGGGGGCACACGCTGCGCTGCACCTGGGGCTGCTGGCCGTCGTGCTCGTGGTGCGCTGGATCGCCGTGCATCGTTCGCACGAAGCGGCGCGGTGGTGGCGGGGGGCGCTGGGACTCGGCGGTCTGCCCGCAGTGTTCTCGGCGATGGGCTGGTTGTTGCCCGGCGTGCATCCCGAGCCGTTCGAGTACGAATGGTTGCAAGTCGATCGCGCGCTGTTCGGCACCGACTTCGTGCACGTGGCCGATCCATGGCTGCAGCCGTGGGGCGTCGAGATCCTTCAGTTGGTCTACGCGGCGTTCTACGTGACCCCCATCGCCGCAGCACTTGGTGCGCTGTGGCGCTCTGGCCGCGCCGCGTTCGATCGCGCCCTGCTGTTGCTGATCGGCGGCTTCCTGGCGAGTTACCTCTGCTACTTGCTGGTGCCGACGCTGGGGCCGAAGACCGTGTTGGCGCATGCCCACGATGTGCAAGGACTGTGGTTGACGGAGCGCTTACGCGCGGGGATCGACGCCGCCGAGGCCAACCTCTGGGATTGCTTCCCGAGCGGTCACACGATGTTGTCGCTGATGAGTCTGATTGTGGCGTGGCGCTGGAACCGGCTTTGCTTCTGGGGGCTACTGCCGATCGTGCTCACCCTGATCGCGAGCACGATGCTGTTGCGCTACCACTGGGCGAGCGACGTGCTCGTCGGCGCCGCCCTGGCCTGGCCGTGTGTGCGGCTCTGCGATCTGCTGATGGACCTCGACGCGTGGCCGGGCGCACCTCCCGAAGGTCGATCGGCGCCGGCCGCGACCTGAGTCGGTAGCCTGATTGACCTCGCGGGTGGCAGGGGCTTGCCTTCGCGGCGAGCAGAACCGCGCCAGCAGCCGCTGCTGACCCGCACCGGTCAGCGCAGCAGCCGGTCGTCGATTCGCGTGCGGGCGCCAGCGACCATCGCTCTCCACGCGGCGCCCGTCGTCGACCAGGTCAGCGGCACCCGCATCTGGAACAATCCGTCACCGGTCGCCTGGAACATGTGTGCGGTAATAGCCTCGCCGTCGAACTGCAGACCGCCAAAGCTCGGGCATGGCTCCGCGAAGCTGAACTCGGTGTGCAGATCGCTGTCGGGGAGCTCGATCGGCGTCTCGAGGAACCATCCTTTGCGCGCCATCTTCTGCTTCCAGTCACCGTAGCTGTCGTTGGCCAGGCCCGACGCGATCATCTCGTAGGCGATGACCTCAGGACTGCCACCGGCGCGGGTCGCGGTGACGCGGCACAGCGCATTGACGTGGTAGTCGCCGCTGACGATGAGCCCGCGCAGGCCGCGGGCACCCGCGCTCGCGATCTCCTGCACGAGCTGGCGCCATTCCCCTTCGTTGACGCTCGAGGTCCAGGTGTCGAGCAGATCGTCGCGGACCTCGTCGCCGAACGCGGCGGCGATCTTCGCACGCTCACCGACGCGGAAGAAAAGCGGCACAGACGCCACCAGCACGTAGTGCTTGCTGCGCTGCGGATCGAGACTGGCAAACCACGCCCGCAGCTCGCGCCACTGCGCGTCGCCCATCACCGTCGGCACCGCCACGTCGCGACAGGTGCGCAGGTCGAGGACGAACGTCGGCACGCCGTGCACGGTGAACGACTGCCACAACGGGGCATCGATGGGCTGCTGCTCCGGCGTCCAAAGGCGGGGCCCGCGGCGGTACTGATGCGCAACGTAGGCGTCGCGGAACACGCGGAAGAACGAGTCGCGGTAGACGTGTTCGTCGCCGTGCGAGCCCCAGCCGTCGCGGATGTCATGGTCGTCCCAAGTCATCAACGCCGGGCAGACCTGCAGCGCCCGTTCGAACACCGGGAACGACCAGTGGCCGCGGTAGCAGCGGTCGAGGAAGCCCGGCAACGCGGCGACGCCAACCCGCGGTCGCGGTTGCGCTTCGACCGACCACGCCGACATCGGGTGCTGCTGCCCGTAGCGATCCCATGCGTGATAGTCGCCCTCGACGTAGACCTGGTCGCCGACGCCGCATGCGTAGGAGGGCGCCGGGAATGGCAGCTTGCCGCAAGCCGCCAGCTCGAACAGCTTGCGAGTCGCGACCAGCGTGTGCGGCGGGTGTGCGTCGTCGCGCCCGTCGGCACTGGCGAACTCTTCGCCGGCGTTGACGCGCACCCGGCCGTCGTCGATCACGAATGGCTGAAAGTCCCCGAAGAAAAGCGCGCTGAACGGCGCCCTCGTGTCGAGGCGGGCGCCGTCAGGCACACGCACGGTCACGACCCGGATCGGCCCATCCTCACCGACGAACGTGACGCTGCGGTCGCCCACGGGCGCCTCGACGATCGCGACATAGTAGGGGGGGTCGAGCGCCACGGGCTCGGCGACACCGTCGATGCGCGCGCTGCGGCACGACGACGAGCCCTTGAGCCAGATGCGGCCGCCGGCCGCG
>JBDSBS010000154.1:0-6296 GCA_039921435.1 Planctomycetota bacterium
TCGGCAACGTGCGCAGCCACAGCCCAGCGGCAACCGGGGTGATGTTCCAAACCTGGGCTCGAGCCCAGGGCCATTCCTTCTATCCCGGCACCTTTCCAAACCCGCTGGCGATGCACAACGAGGTTCGCGTCAGCTACCGCAACGCGGTCACTGCGATCCAAACGGCATTTGGCGCCGGCACAGTGGTCAACTCGGCCATTGGCGACGGCGCGGCGTTGCTCGAGTTCGATCCTTCGATCTACAACGTCGACCTGCATCATCACGGCAACAAGCTGACCGTGCTGGCGGCCATGTGCCACTACACATCCATCTACGGCCAGCTGGTGTGTGGGATCAGCCCGAGCTTCAGTCCGCCGAGCCAGTTGGGGGCGAGTCTGACCGCTTTTGGGCTGAACGCCGACGACTGGTGGCGTTTGGCCGGCATCGCGGACCGCTGCGCCGCTCGCGCGCTGCGCATGTATCCGGGCTCCGGCGACAACTTGCTGCTCGAGACGGGTACGACCCCGGGTCTGGTCTCCGCCTGTCCGCGCAAACAGATGACGACCGGCACGTTCGTCGAGGTGCGTGTCAGTTCGCGGAACGGCGTTTATGCCACCGCACTGGCCTGGCTGCTCCTCGACCTGTTCCCGACGGGTCAGCCGCCGCTGCCCAATGCGATGTTCCCCGAGGTTGCGGTCGACGTTGGCTCGATGGGAATCCTGCTCACGAGCGCCAATCTGTCGAGCCCACTCGCGCTGTCCGTGCAGATGCCGTTCACCGTGCAGGGCGCGTCGATCTTGGTGCAGGGGCTGGCGTGGGCACCTAGTGGTGAGACGGGCAACATGTTCTTCACGACGACCGACGCGCACGAGCTCGTGTTCTTCTAGAGCCCTTCTAGAGCCGCGCCAAGCGCTCGAACATCGCTCGAACATCGTTCGAACATCGGTCGGACATCGGTCGGACATCAGTCGACCCTGCCGTGCAGATACCAACGCCGCGAGCTGCGGTCGAGGAAGGCCCACAAGATCGCGCCGCGGTCGGTCTCGAGGAAGAAGTAGTCGCGCTCGGTGCGATTGTGCCACCAGCCGTTGTTGGTGCGGAACGGCCCGTGCGCGCGCTGCACGGCGCCGTAGTCGCCGAGCCAGGCTTCGGGTTCGTGCGCGGGCATGGTGCCGAGTGGTTCGGGGGTGCGCACGAACGTGCGCACGAGCGGCGGAGGTGCGGCTGCTTCGACGTCGCGAGTAGGCGTCGCCGCGCGCGGTGTCGCGAGCGCGCTGATCGGTTCCCAGCGGAAACTGTGCTCGGGCAGGTGGGCTGGCACGAGGCGCGCGCGCGTGACTGCGGCGTCGCCGAACGCGGCCTTGAGTCGCGCCAGGGCTCGCGCGCCGGCGGCGAGGTCGCGGCAGCGCACGGCGAGCAGGGCGAGCTGTTGCCGCGGCACGGTGACGCTGTCGATCTCGACCGCGAAGTGCTCGATCGGTCCGGCGAGCTGTTCTCTGGCGAAGCGCAGTCGCACGAGTTCGAGGATCTGCTCGAGGTCGAGCGTCGGCACCGCGGTCGCGAGCCGTTCGTGACGCACGGGCGCATGTTCGAGCTGCAACGTCACGCACAGAGCCGCGATCGCTTCGCCGCGTTCTTGCAGCACAGGCACCGCGTCGTGCAAGCCGTTGGCCAATGCGGCGAGAAAGCGTTCGAGGTCGGCATCGGCCAGTTCGTAGTCGTGGCGGAAGCGCAGCGGTTCGACGGGCCGCGCCGGTACGAGTGGCGGCGACCCCGCGGATGCGCGCGCGAACAGTTCCTTCGCTTCCTTGCCAAAGCGCCGGCCCAGTTCGCCGGCCGGCAAGGCCAGGAAGTCGCCGAGCGTGCGGATGCCGAGAGCCTGCATCTGCGCGCGCAGCTTTGGCGAGGCATTGAGCAGTGCGAACGGGGCGGCCGCCGCGAGCTGCCGTTCTTCGTCGGGTGAGTCGAGCAGGCGCCACCCGGGGCGCGAACGCGCGATCGCAAACGTCAGGAAGCGCACGAAACCGATGACGACGGCGGCCGTGAAGCCGCGCTTGCTCAGTGCTCTGTGCAGCGCGTGCGCCCACGCTTCGAGGCCCGAGAACAGTTCGTGCAGGCCGCTGGCGTCGACGAAGAACAGCCCCGGTTCGGTGCGCACCGGTTCGACGATGGGTGAGTAGTCGAGCAGCAGGCGCAGCAGTTCGGTGCTGGCGCGCTCGAGGTCGGCTTCTGGCAGAACGGCCGTGTGCAGCCGGCTGGCGAGCGCCTTGGCGTCTTGGCAACGCTGGCCGCGTTGGATGTGCGCTGCACGCGCGTGGCGGTTGGCCCACACGATGCGCGCCTGTGGTCGGTCGTCTTCGACGAGCACGACGGGATCGTCGTGCCACTCGGGGTGCGCGAGCAGCACGAGCTGCAGCGGCAAGGCTGGCAGGTCGACGCAGGCGATGCGGAGCGGGTTTGTGGGGGGAGCCATCGTGCGCCTGTCATTCACGCCAGGCCCGTGGGGCCACGTCGAGACATCGCGGGCGGAGTGTGCACGTCGTGCAGCTTGTCCTTGACGATGCGCGGCTCGACGACGAACGCGCCTTCGGCGCGCCGGCGCTGCGGTTGCATTCGCAGCGTCGACGTGCTGCCGAGTTCGACTGGGGCGCGTGCGTCGCTGAGCAGCAGCACGCGGGTTCGATGCGTGCGTGCGAGTGCTTGCAGGCGCACGAGCCAGGCGCCGTGTTTGGGGGCGGTCGGCCGCAGGTCGAGTACCAAGAGATCGAACGCGCCCGAACGCAGCAGCAGTTCGGCGGCCTTCGGCAGGTCGTGGCGGGTGGAGGTGGTGCGGCGGCGTGCCGACACGGGGCGCCGTTCCTTCGTGCTTTCGCTCGTTTCCCCTTCCTCGTCAGGTGTTGGCACGTGCACGACGACGAGCGCGTCGAGGTCGACGCCGTTCTGCTCGAGGTCGGGTGGGAACAACAATCCGTGTTCGGGTTGCAGCCAGGCAGTGATCTCGCCAGCCTGCTGGGCACGCGCCACCGCGGCGACGGCCATGCTCGTGCGCGCGCCGTCGAAGCCGCCCGTCAGTTCGACGAGGCGGCCCGCTGGGGGCCACACACTGGGGGGCAACACTGAAGGCAACACTGAAGGCCAAACTGAAGGCCAAACTGAAGGCGACGGCTCGCCGGCGGCAAACTCCGAACGCGCAGTGGTGGTCTGCGCGGAAACGAGCGCACTGGCTCGGAAGAGGCGCGGGTCGTCGGGAAGGCTGGCCATGGGATCAGGCATGGCGTGCTCACCGCGTCGATCGGCGCGGGCCCGATCCAAGCGAGGCGGACTTGCCGATCGCGCGCCGCAGCTCGATGACCTTGCCGAGCAGCGTCAGTTCGCCTTCGGGCACGATCGGTCGAAAGCGCGGGTTGCTCGCGTGCAGCTCGACGCGGCCGCGCACGAGCCGCAGGCGTTTGACGGTCGCTTCGCCGTCGACCATGGCGATGACGATGTCGCCGTGCTCGGCGCGCGGCTGGCGGCGCACGATCAGCAGGTCGCCCTCGAGCATCTCGGGCGCCATGCTGTCGCCGCGCACGCGCAGCGCGAACAGTTCGCCAGCCGGCCGTTCACCAGCGGAACGTCGCGTCTCGACGACGACGTGGTCGTCCGCCTCTTCGATCGCTTCGGTCAGTGCGCCCGCTTGCACTCGACCCAGCAGTGGCACGAGCAATGGCACGAGGATCGAGCGAGGCAGTTTGGGACCGGGCAGCCGCACCGCGCGGTGCTTGCCGTTCCCGGGCTTGGTGAGCTTGCCCTGCTCGACGAGCGCATCTATGTGTTCGCGCGCGGTGCCGGTCGAGCGGAAGCCGAACGCGTGTTGCACTTCGCGCACGGTCGGTGGCGCGCCGGCGAGCAACCGGTCGCGCACGAAGGCGAGCACCTGCTCGCGGGTCTGGCCTTTGGGGGTGCGGCCCATGGTGGCGACGATACCACACAGACGTGTGGAATCAAGGCGAGCAGATTGGCGCGAGTGGCGCGAGTGGCGGAGGCAGGCAGGTCGGCAGGTCAGGACCCGCGCAGGACCCGCGCAACACGAGCCTGCTCGCCCTGGATAGCATTCCTGCGGAACCACTTGCAGGAGCAATCATGTCCACTCGCTTGTCCTCTCTCATGGCCGTCTCACTCACCGTCGCCTCTGCCCTCGCCCAGACCACTGGCGTCGTCGGCACCAATGACTACACCATCAACGGCAACGGCTCGGGCGGCACGTCGTGCGTGCCGCTGTGCTTTCCCAACGGGGGAGTCACGCTGAACCTCGCGGTCTCGGCACCGCTCGGCGCGATCGCGATCGCCTTCTTCAACTTCTGCCCGTGCCTGCCCTGTCAGCTGCCCGGCCCGAGCAATGCCTGCGTGCCGACGATCCCAGCCACGGCATGCGGCGGCAGCAACCAGTCGTTCGACATGGACCTCTCGCCGCCGTGCGGGCTGCCCTTCAACTTCACGCTGACCGTGAACACGGCTGGCGTCTATGCGGCGTCGATCCCAATTCCCCCGCTGCCCGGCTTGCCGTGTAGCGTCGTCACGCTGTCCACGCAGGTGATCATCTTCAATTCGTGCGGTCTCGGCACGTTCGCGGTGCCCGGTCCGTTCATCCTGACGCAGGCCTTCACGATCAACTTCTGATCGCATCGGCGTCGTCATCGCGACCAGCTGCTCACCGCCGCACGAACGCCGCCACCCACAGGTCGCGCGCGAACGCCAGGTCCGCGGCCTTGTCGTGAAGCACGAAGCCGTGCTCGGCAAAGAGCGCCGCGAGACGGCCGAGCCGCAGCGCGAAGCGCGTCGGCGTGCCACCGGTGAGCTGGCGCAACCGCCGCTGCAGGTGGTGGGCGCTGCACGGATGGAAGAAGCTGACGACGACGAATCGCCGCGCCGTGCGGCAGGCATCGGCGATGGCGCGGCGGCTCGCTTCGGGCGGCAGGTGGTGCAAGAAGCGGAACATCAGGGCGCCATCGACGCAGCGTTCGGCGAACGGCATTGAGACGGCATCTGCTTGCAGCAGGAACGTGGAAGCGGTCCCGCGGGCGCGCGCCTGTTGCAGCATCGCCAGCGCGCCGTCGGCTTGCACGACGCGGTGGCCATAGGTCTCGGCGAGCAGCGGCAGCAGCCGGCCCGCACCGCACGGCAGGTCGAGCACCGTCTCACCGGTTCTGCCGGGCCAGACCCGCTGCAGCAGGCGCAGTTCGCGTGCGGTGCGCGCGGGGTTGCGTTCCGCGTACGCCAGGCTCTTGCCCGCGACTTCATAGCGGGTCGCCGTCGCATACGGCGGCAGTGCCGCGAGCACGGTGCGCGCTCGACCACCGCGGCGACCCGCGGCGCGCAACAGGTGCGCAGCGAAGCGCAGCGCGCGCGGCCACGGCACGGGCAGGCCCCGCACGGAGCGCACGAAGCGCCGCAGCACGCGCACCGCCGTGCGCTGGTCGACGGGGCCCGCGCTGGCCAGGCAGCCGTTGTGCAGATCGAGCACCGCGAGTTGCCAGCCGTGCTCGCTGAGCTGCGCGAAGACGTGGTCGACGCTGAGGTCGGGCAGGCGAAAGCCACTCTGCAGCAAGCGACCACAATGCCGCGCGACGACGCGGGGCAGTCGGGGATCGACCGTGCCCGTCGCCAGCAAGTCGCGGCACGACGTGCCAGGCAACTCGGCACACAGGTAGTACGAGCTCGCACCGCGTCGCCCGTACGCGACCGGCCTCGGCGCGTCGAAACCTACTGCGCGCAGCGCCTGCGTCACGAGCAGTTCGCGTTCGGCATCGTCGCGCGCGCGCGGCCGCGAGCAGGCAAACCACAGGCGGTTCTTCCACTGCGTGCGGGCGAACGTCTTGAGGTAGTAGGTGCCGGTCGCGGTGCAGAGGCGCGTCACGTGGCGCAACCGATTGCGCGGGTCTGCAGGTTCACTGGGCAGTCGTTGCACACTCGGCAGATCCGCGAACAGGCGCCGTTCTTCTTCGTTCGAGGTAAGCAGCCGCCAGGTCACCTGCACGCAGCAAGCCTACCATCGCCTCTTCGCTTGCCGCACCGCGATCGCGCCTCCATGATCGGCTCATGCCGAAGCCGCCCATCTCGCGCGAGCTGATCGCCAAGCTGCCGAAGTCCGACCTGCACCTGCACCTCGACGGCAGCCTGCGCCTCGAGACCCTGATCGAGCTGGCCAAGCAGCGCAAGGTCGCGTTGCCAAGCGCCACGCCAGATGGCCTGCTCGAGCTCGTCTTCAAACGCGCCTACAAGAACCTGCCCGAGTACCTCAAGGGCTTCGAGTTCACGGTCGCCTGCCTGCAGGACGC
>JBDSBS010000155.1:0-5653 GCA_039921435.1 Planctomycetota bacterium
CGGCGGATGGTGTGTCCAACTCGATCAACCCCGCAGGCAAGGAGCCGTGACCTGGAGTTGAGAGCTTGGACGGATGGCTCGACTTGGGCAGCGTAGCCTGCCTCACGGTTTCTGTCGACTGCGCCTCCGGCCAGAATCGGGCGCAAGGGACTCAGTCGTAGGGGCTTGGCGCGAAAGGAGGGCGTCGACCCGACGGTTTTTCACGCTTTGTTAAACCGTCGAGCCAGGGCTGGTGTCGCCGCCTGGAGTGGGGCGCATTCCCTCCAGCATCGGACGCGCCGGCTCGGCGTCGGCCGAAGGAACGGTGCCGTTTGGCACCAACTTCGCGCGCGATTTCAACGTATGCGTGGTGCGACGTCGAGTCTCCGGAATTCGGAGGCCGTGCAAGATGCGCGAAGGATTGCGAACTTCGATGGCGCATCGCGGTCGCGGCGATCGCTTTCTTGGTGTCGGCCTGCCTCGCCCCAAATGCCAACCAATTGACGTGCCGACCCCTAAGAACCTAAGTTCTAGGCCGGTTCCTCAGCCCCACGGAGTTCCATGAGTATCATCGCGAAAGGGGGTATCCACTTCGTTACAGTAACCCCAAGCTGTAGGGGTGAGGACCCAGACAGCTCATCCGGTTGCCGGCGTCGACTACCCGCGGACCCTCCAGGAGTTCAATCAGCGGTTCTCAACGGAGCAGCACTGCCGTGAATATCTGCTCGGGCTCCGCTGGCCGGATGGTTTTCGATGCCCAAGTTGCTCGTCGACCAAAGCTTGGAAGACGAGAGCCGGGCATCTGCAGTGCAGCGCTTGTCAGCGGCGGGTCTCGCCCACCGCCGGGACCATCTTCGAGGGGACGAGGAAGCCGCTGCGTCTCTGGTTCATGGCGATGTGGTTCGTGACCAGCCAGAAGAACGGCGGCAGCGCTCTCGGACTGAAGCGGATGCTTGGACTTGGCAGCTACCAGACCGCGTGGAGCTGGCTCCACAAGCTACGCCGCGCCATGGTGCGGCCGGATCGGGATCGGTTGCGGGGACGCGTCGAGGTCGATGAGTGCTTCGTCGGCGGCATCCAGGAAGGCGCGGATGGACGGGGCACCAAGAAGGCGATCGTCGTGATCGCGATTGAGATCCTGCACCCGAAAGGCTTCGGGCGAATCCGCTTAGGACATGTGCCGAACGCCACGAGCGCGAGCTTGGTCCGGTTCGTCAAGGCTTCCGTGGAACCTGGTTCGGTGGTTCACACCGACGGGTGGAGCGGCTACCGACCGCTGGAAGACCAGGGCTACGGTCGGGAGGTCACCAACCTGGCGAAGAGCGGCGAGCCAGCCCATGTCGAGATGCCAGGCGTCCATCGAATCGCATCGCTGCTCAAGCGATGGCTCCTCGGAACCCACCAAGGCGCAGTCAGCGCAAAGCACCTCTCGTACTACCTCGATGAGTTCGCCTTCCGCTTCAACCGTCGCACCTCCAAGGCGCGCGGCCTCCTCTTCTACCGCCTGCTTCAACAGGCGGTTCAAGTCGACCCGGCACCGCTCGCTTCCATCGTCGGGAGCCCGCACCCCCAATAGGTAGGGGCGACTGTAGCGAAGTGGATACCCCCTTTCATCGCGATTCGCTTCGCTTGGATCACCCGCACCGTCCTTGTCATCGCCTCCGTGCAGGCGTTGTTGGTCGCACAGGCACCTTCCAGAGGTTCCGGGAACGTCCCAAACGAGTGCTGCGCGCCTGAGTCGGTGTTCTCGCCGTTCAACCAGGCGAACGACCGCCCACACGAAGACAGCGTTGTCGTCTACGATGCTGGTCGCGGTGAGACTGCGGTCTCCACCTACGGAAACGCCGTACGCGAGATCACAATGCCCGCCGAGCACACCGGCATGACCGGGCTGGCGAGCCTGTACCCAAGAACCGTCGTCGTCGACGCAAGCTACACGGCGTGGAACGGCCCTGGCACCTACCTGATGGGGAACCCGGGCGACGCGATGCCGGTGCCCGAGACGGTCGCGGTGCAGCTCGGAGGTGACGGCCACCACATGCAGCCGCGGCCCGGCACCATGCCAGGGCTGTACATCCTGCAGGTCGGCGACGACTACTACCACTACGGTGGCCCCTTGGAGTCAGGCGCCAATCCTCAAACCACGGCCCACTACAAGCCCAACCTGTCATTCGCGCCGCCGCCCTACTTGAGCAACCAGCTGTCGGGCGCGCAGCTCTGGCCCTTCCCCGGCTACATCGAAGTCCGGCATGTCGATGGTTCGATCGCTCGCTTCGATTCCTTCAACCCGTACACGCAACTCTACACTCCTTCACCTTCGCGCACGCTGTGGCGCCTGACTTGGGTTCGTGACCCATACGACAACCAGACGAACTACGTCTACAACAGCTTCCACCAGCTCGTTGAGATCCGGTTTCCGTCCGGGTTGACGCAGCACCTCGACTACAGCCCGAGTTGGGCATGGTCCGGAGTCGACTGCCTCGAGATCCGCTACACGCAGAACGGGTCGACTCCGCCCGAAGCGGCAGCCAGGACCTGGGGGCTCGTGTTTGCCGGCGTGTCGCCCGGCAACAACCGGCGCTACTTCGGCGGCCGTTTGTACCGCGCCTACTCGGCTCCGCGCGCCATGCTCGCCGACCTGTCGACGCAAGGCTACTACACGAACAGCCCGGGGTCTCAGGTCACGGGCCAGGTCGTGCACGAGTTCGTCTACGACTCGATCGCCAACCCGCCCGCATTGCGCGAGTACCAGAGAGTGCACACTGGCGTGCTGTTCGCGCAAACCCTCACCACGCCAATTGACCTGCAGGATCGCCTGATCCTCGAAACGGCTTTTGCCAGTGTCGGCGCGAGCAACGCTGGTTGCGTCGTTTCGCAGATTCGATCGATGACCGCGGAGATGCTGACCGTCACCTACCCCGCAGGGAACTGGTACGCAGCACCCGTTTCGAGCATGGCCGGCATCGAGGTGGCCAACAGCTCGGGCACCACACGCCGCTACGAGTTCGACACAAAGTCGGGTCGGCTCATCACGATCATCACGACACCGAGCCTCGGCTTCGAAGGGCGACCGCGTGCCAACCACGTCACGAGCGAGAACAGCGGCATCGCCGGTGTCGCTGCCACCGACGTCGAGCCGACCTCGATCATCATCCACAACATCTACGACAGCACGTGCGTGTGCCAAAAGCCGATCAAACGCGAGGAGATCGCTGTGCGCGGCGGACCGCCAGTCACGCGCACTTGGAACTTCGAATACGACCCGATCTCCAAGCTCGTGACGAAGCGCACGGCGCCCAACCCCGAGGCTGGTGCCGGACCCTTCTCGGCGCAGGTGGAATGGACCTACACCTACACGCGCGCTCATCCGGGTGGCTCGAGCCAGTTGTTGGGGGCCTGGCTGCCAGACACCGAGGTCACGCCCGACGGCACCTATACCTACGAATACGGGGACCCGCAGAATCGGCTCGACGCAAACCACGGCAACATGCCGCGTACGACGCAGCGCCGCCTCGCCGGGGTGCGCATTCAAGACACGCTGGCTGGCAATCCCTCGATCTCCGCCATCCCTGTCGTCGAGCTCGTCTGGCGAAACTTGGCCAACCTGCCGCCCAGCTTGCCCCAGATGGGGACCGTCAACGGCCAGCTGCGCAAGGTCGTCGATGGCGACGGCGTCGAAACCATCTTTGAGTACACCGCTTCCGGCCACCTCAACAAGACCATCGCGAGCGGCGACATCCAGACCAGCGTTGGGCTCGATGCGCTCGGCAACGTGACGTCCGTCGTCGCCAACGCGACCTCGGCCGTGTCCGCAACGACGACGCTGCAGCTGATGGCGGGAATCGCGGTGCCCACTTCGATCAGCAGTACGAGTGGCGGTCTACTGCGGCAGTCGCAGGCCTACTACGACCGGTTTGGCCATCTCACGGTCGTGCGCCAGAACAACCTCTCGTCGGCGGGAACGAAGCCGAACAAGCACGGCAGTTCGGGCGCCCAGGCGCGCGATTGGGTCGAGACGCAGTACCACTACCATCACACGCGACTGATGGAGATCTACCGCGACCGCAAGCCGCTCGACGAGGCGGCTGGCGGCGCCCAGTTCCTGGTGACGCAGTTGACGTATTCGGGGGACGGGCGCCTTGAGACAGTCCTGCACCCCAACGGCAGCAAGACCACCCACGACTTCGATGGCTTCGGCACCCTGTACCGCTCGCTCACCAGGGACCCGAGCAACACGCAGACCGTGCGGTCACCGAAGATCTTCGTCAATGAGTTCCTCGAAGTGACGGGCTCGTATGAGCACGCGGGTGGCACTGACCACCTATGGACGCTGATTACGCGTAACGCGGCGGGCGCCATCACGGAGATTCACGAACCCGCCATGACAAGCGCGCCGCCGGGGTACACCAGCTCGCTCGGCGGTGCGATCCACAGGTACGAGATCGACAAGCTCGGGCGCGTAACCAAGGCCGTGTCGCTCGACGGTACCAACCCGTTGACGAGCCGCGAGCTGCGCCACGACCAACTGAACCGACAGATCTGGCAGCGGGACCTCGTGCTCGGATTTGGCTCGGGGGATCACCACACAGCGTGGCGCTACTACCTGGGAAAGGAGAGCCAGCTCGCCTCTGTGGAGCGGACCGGCATCGCGCCCACCACCTACAGCTTCTATGCGTCAGGCCTGCTTGCGCAGGTGCGGGACGGGTTCTCGACGGGCAACATCGTCGACTACGCCTACCACAACAAGACGGCGTTCGTCGCCCAGGTCACTCGAACCGACCTCGACCCACTGGGCGCACCGCTCGTCACCTCGACGGCCTACGACGTAGACCCGTTTGGTCGCATCTCCGAGATTCGCACTGGCACGCCGCAGCTCGTGCATCGCTACGACTACAACAGCCTTGGCGGCGTCGATCGCTACGGCGATCCGATGGGCCGGGTGCAGAGGTTTCTGCCCGACGCCCTGGGTCGCGTCGTCGAGCACGTGCGGGAGGGCAGTGGGGCCGCGTTCATTTTGAACGCTGCGGTGTTCGAAGACTTCGGCGCTGCCGATGGGCGAACGAAGGAACGTCACTACGATGGTCTGGCTGCCACCAGCGGTGGACATGTGACTATCACGCATCGCGACTTTGCGGGGCGGCCATTCATCGTCCAGAATCCCGGCGGCAACACGGCGCCGACTGCGAGTTCGCCAAACCAGAGCATGTGCCTCTACGCCGAATACGACGGTGCCTCGCGCCTGGCGTCGCTCTACGACGGCGAGCAGGGCAAGACTAGGTTCTGGCGCGATGGGCCTGGCCGCACGCTCCAGCGGCAGCTCGAAGGCTACACGGGTGACAAGATCGCGGTTTGGAACACCAAGGACGTGATCCGGCGCGACGCGATCGGGCGCATCCAGCAGACCGACTACTGGGGTGCGGCGTCGGGCGGCGTCAACATGGGGGTCGAGCAGTTCGACCAGGACAGCCTCGGGCGCGTGCACTCGGCGCGATTTGCCTCGGCATTTGCGCCGGCGCACACACTCAAAGTGGAGTCGTCGTTCAACGACGCCTCGTCGCTGCGCAGCGAGCTCGGCTACGCGGACAACATGGCGATGGAGTCCGCCCACATGACCTACTCGCACGATGCGATTGGTCGGCTGGCCGAGGTGCAGTGGGACAAGGCGCCGGGGGCT
>JBDSBS010000156.1:0-6649 GCA_039921435.1 Planctomycetota bacterium
CCGTCGCTCCCTTGCATCGTCCCCGTGCGTCGTATAGCTCACGTAGTCGATGTAGGCAGCATCGCGCGGCAATCGCGCGATGAGGTCGCTCGGGGTTGGCGCGCGCACCTCGCGCGCGAGATTCTCGAGGGCTGCACCGAGCTCGTGCTTGCGCGCCGCAACGGCGGTCAGATCGAATGCCGCCGCTGCTTCGGGCACGCTGCCGACCGTTTCCCAACGCGCCCGCTCCGCCGCCAGTTGATGCCCACCGACATCGACATGCTCGCGCAACCACAGCATCTCCTGGTGCAGGCCGCGGGCGACCACACCCTTCCACGCCATGACACCACGCAGGCCGACTTCGCCTGGCAGGTCGAACTGCCAACAGGCTTGCAGCAACAGGTCCAACGTCCACCGCGCACCCGCCGCGTAGTCGAGCCGCTGATGGTCGGCCAACAACGGCAGGCTCGTGCGCAGCAGCAGCGGCAGCTCGTCGAGGTTCTGTTGCAGCGTGGCCGCAGCGGCGACCGCGTCCGCATTCGCACTGCGCAGATCTGCGCTGGCGAGCGTGTTCCTGGCGTGGAACAAGTTCGCCGTCGGCAAGAATTGGCCGCGCCCGAAGCCCGCGATCGCTTTGGCAGCGTGGTCGCGCGCCTCGTCGTACAAGCCGACCTTCAGCTCGGCGGAAGCAAGGTTGGCCAGGGCCGCAGCCGTATTGGGATTGGCGCCGCCAAGCAGCCTCTCGCAAGCTTCGACATCGGCTCGACAGGCGGGCAACACATCCTCGGCCGGCGCCACCGACATGGCCAGCGACGACAGCAGTCCGGCCGTCAGAGGCCCGGGAACGGCCGCGTCCAGCGCCTTCCACGCCGCTCGGCAGACCTCAACCGCATCCTGGCGGTCGGCGAACAGCACGTGCATGGCATGCAGTGCCTGGTACTGGAGTCGCTGGTCGAGTGGAATGCCGGAGTCGGGCAGCGCGGCCACCACCGCGTCCAGATGCGCGAGGCCTTCGTCGAAGCGCACCGTGCGGCACAACAGGTGCCCGACAAGGAATCGAGCGCGGAGCGTCGCATCGACATCCTGCGGCATGGCGGCTGAAACCTGCTCCATTCGCAGCAGGGCCGCAGGCAGTGCCTCGGCGAAGCGTCCGAACTGCTCGCAGGTCGTGATCCACTCGTCCCGCAGAACCTGCAGTGCCCGATGCGCCGGGTGGTGCTCCGCTAGGCGGTCGATCAATTGCCGCAGCGCTTCCAGGCCGTCGTCGGCACAGCCGCTGTGCATGCGCGAGCTGTAGAGGTTCTGTAGCGCCAGCAGCGTGTGGGGATTTGCCGGGCCCAGCAGGCGCTCGCGCAATCGCAGACACCGCTCGTAGAGCGGCACCGCCTCGGCGTGGCACCCGGCATTGGCGCGGCAGGCGCCGACCAAGAGGCACGCGTCAGCGAGTTCAACCGACCCGTCGGGCTCGCTGCGTTCGCGGATCGCCACCGCGCGCGCAGCCAGCCCTTCACACTCGGCGAACGCCGACGACGCGAACAGCAACCGCGCCAGCTTGTGCGCGGCCGCGGCCACAGCCGGCGACTCGGCGCCCTGTTCGCGCTCTGCCAAGGCCAGGTCTTCGCGCGCCGCAGCGACCTTCTCTACGGCCGGTCTTTCGGGCAAACGGGCGACACCGGTGCTGGTTTGCGCGCGCGCCGCGACCAGCAGGACGCACAGCACTGACACCCACGCCGCGATCGAACCCAGCCGACTCGCGGGCGCGGCACGGCGCATCTGCTGCAACGTGTGATGTGCGAGGCTTGCCATGGCCGGCCAGACTACTCGCTGCCCGGCGTCGAACCCGGCGAGCCATTCACGTGCCGCACGCGCCCTCGTCATCGACGCAACGGAACGTCGCATACACATACGGGTAGCGCGGCTGGAACCAGTTCCGGAACGCGCGGCGCAAGAACATCGGTTCGGTCGCGGGACTCGCGCCCTTCGCGACGAAGTGCACACCATCGAAGAAGTTGGCCGAGTAGCCGCGGTAGAACGGCAGCGGCTCGAACCCCGAGAACGGCGCGAACACGGTGCGCGTCCACTGCCAGCCATTGCCGCACATACCGTGCACGCCGAAGGCACTCTGGCCACTTGGGTGTGCGTCGATCGGCAGTGGATCCCAGGCGGCGAAGCCGAAGTTGCCGTGCAGCCCCGGTGCTGGCGCAGCCGATCCCCAGGGGTGCACACGCTCCTGACCCTCGATGGTGCCCAGTGCCGCACGATGCCACTGCGCTTCGCTCGGCAGCCGTTTGCCCCGCCATCGTGCATAGGCACTCGCTTCGGCATGGCTCACATAGACCGGCCACGCCAGAGGCAACGGCACGCTCGCAAACATCGCCCGCCAGCGCCAGGCAGAAGGCTCGCCATGCCAATAGCCGGGTCGGTCGATGCCCCGCGCACACCGCCACGCCCAGTCGACAGGCGTCCAAAGGTGGTCGTTCTGGTAGCCACCCGCGTCCATGAACTCGAGCCACTGGGCGTTCGTCACCGCGTAGCGATCGATGGCGAACGGCGGCACGAACACGCGGTGCACGTCGAACTCGTTGTCCCAACCGGCGTGCCGTTCCTCGCGGTCGCGACCGAGCGTCGCATGGCCGCCGGGGATCCTGACGATCTCGGTGCGCGGCGGCACTGCATCGATTCCCGCGGGCTTCGGCCCGGGCTTCTTGTGCTCGTGCGGCAGCCACGCAAGCGAGTAGGCCAACGTCTCGGCGTGCATCGCGCGATGTTCGATGCAGAGGCGCCAGGCCCAACCGCGCTCCAGCCAACCTTGCAGCGGCGCCTTGGCCAAGCGGGCATCGACGTCGGCGCGCAACTCCGCATTGCGGCGGCGCACGGTCTCCACGGTCGGCCAATCTTCGGCGCGATCGCGCGGCAGCTCGCCGTCTGTGGGGTCGATGCCAAACGCAAAGCGCTGCTCCCACGCCGCATCTCGCGACGGGTGGCGCAGACAATCACGCACGAGCAGGTTCCAATCGAAGACCTCGAGGTGGCCCAGATAGAACACCAGGCGATTCCGCTCGGGGATCGGTCGCGCGTCGAAGGCCTCGGGCTCGAGCAGCGCAAACATCGCATCGGTGCGCGCACGGGCGCAGCGCAGCTGCTCCTGCAAGTCCCGTCGAACGGCCTCCGGATCGACGTTGCACGCGAGAGAAGGGGACAGTCGAGTCGGTTGCGGCACCATGGCCTGCCAAGCCTACGCAGCGCGCGTCCCCGGCCAACCCTTTAGGTCGGCACGTGAATTGGTTGGCATTTGGGGGGCATTTGGGGCGAGTCAGCGTGCCTACCCATAGCACGCTGGTTGGTTCGCGGGCTCGCCACAGCGGCGAAGGTGTCATGCTCGCCGGCGTGCCCCTCGCGACCTTGTTAGCGAGCAACATGCTATGGCGCGGCTGGCTCGCCGACGCCATTCTGTCGGCATGTCCAGTGAACCGGTCCGCGCGCCCGACTCGAGCCCGAAGCCCACCGCGGAGGTCGTCGGCAAACTGGGCATTCCCGAGGCGCGCCGGCACATCTTCCTGTGCTGCGACCAGACCAAGCCCAAGTGCTGTAGCAAAGAACGTGGCCTCGCGGCGTGGGACTTCCTCAAGCAGCGGCTGCGCGAACTCGGCCTGTCGGAGAGCGGCGGAATACAGCGCACGAAGGTGAACTGCCTGCGCCTGTGCACGGGCGGCCCGATCGCTGTCGTCTATCCCGAGGGGGCCTGGTATGGCGGCTGCGACCCCGAAGTGCTCGAACAGATCGTGCAGCGGCACCTCATCGGCGGGGAGATCGTGCGTGAGCACCTCGTGCACGAACGTTCGCTGCCCGGTGGCCGCCTCGACATGAAGGGCGATTGGAACCGCCGCGCGCGCGAGAACGCCGAGTACTACATCGCGACCGCGGCACCCGACGCGGGCGACGCGTTCCGCAGCTCGGGCGAGCGCGACGTCAAGGCGTTCTTCGACGGCCTCTGGCACCTCTTGCACGAGCAGCAGACCGTCGCCGACATCGGCTGCGGCATCGGCCGCATGGACGAGTTCGTGGCCCCACACGTGCAGAGCCTGGTCGGCATCGACGTCAGCAGCGAGATGGTCGGCAAGGCCAGCGAACGCCTGCGCCATCTGCCCAATGTGCGCTTCGTCGAGGGTGACGGCTTCACGCTGCCGCTGCAGGACCAGAGCCTCGGCCTGATCTTCTCGCACATCGTGCTGCAGCACACGCCGCGCCACGTGACGCGCGGCTACATCGGAGACACTCTGCGCGTGCTGCGCCCCGGCGGCGACTTCGTCTTCCAGATGCCCGAGGCCGTGCCCGGCGCACCGGCGGATCCACCTGACGACGACACGTTCGAGATGCGGTTCTGGAGCGAGAGCGACCTGCGCGCGGCGGTCGAGCAGGCCGGCTTCGTCTGGCAGAGCTGCCGGCGCTATCCCGTCGAGTCACCGCTCTTGCACTTCAATCAGCTGCGCATCCACTGCCGGCGTCCGTGAGCGAACGAACGCCGCGAGCACGGTGACGCCGCCGCGCGCACGCGTTTGCCGCACGCGTCTGTCGGCCGGCAGTTGGAGTCGGATCTCGCAGCAAGAGCGGCATGCGTTCTGCGCCTGGACGCCGGGCGCGCGCCGATGTTAGCGTGTCATGGTGTCCACCCCCGCGCCGTTCACGGCAACTCCGTGCAATCGCTTCTTCGGCTTCGAACTGCGCCACCGCACCGCCGACCGCGTCGAGGTCGAGCTCACAGTGCGCCCTGACTTCCTGCAAGAAGAAGGCGTCGTGCACGGCGGCGTGTTGACCGCGCTCGCCGACACGGCGGCGGTCTACCTGCTCTGGCCCGAGTTGCCGCCCGACCGCGGCATGACGGGCATTGAGTGCAAAATGAACTTCCTGGCCGCCGCCTTGCCGGGACCAGAACCGCTGCGCGCCATCGCCACACCGCTGCGCAAGGGCAGCACCATCGCCGTCTGCGAGAGCGTCGTGCAGCAAGGCACGCGCGTCGTCGCGAAGGGCACGTTCACATTCCTGCTGCGAACCCGCGACCAAGCGCCGCCTCGATGAGTACGCCGATCCTGCGCGACGGCCCCACCGAGGCCCCCGCCACCATCGTGCTCGCGCACGGTGCGGGTGCGGGCATGGACCACACGTTCCTCGCGACCGTAGCCAAGGGCCTTGCTGCGGCGGGCTTCGCGGTGGTGCGCTTCGAATTCCCCTACCAGCACGACACCCGGAACGGCATGCGCCGGGCCCCAGATCGCCTGCCCGTACTACAGGAGTCGATGCGCGACGTAGTGCGCGAACACGCCGTGGCCCCCATCGTGCTGGCCGGCAAGTCGATGGGCGGTCGCATAGCGACGACGATCGCGGACGAACTCGGCGTCGCGGGCGTCGTGGTCTTTGGCTATCCGTTCCATCCGCCGCGCAAGCCCGAGCAACTGCGCACGGCGCACCTGGCCAAACTCGCGACCCCCACGCTGATCCTGCAGGGCGAACGCGATCCGTTCGGCACGCCACCCGAAGTGGCGGGCTACACGCTGTCGCCGGCGATCGAAGTCGTTTGGCTGCCCGACGGGGACCACTCGCTGGCGCCGCGCAAGCGCAGTGGCTTCACGGCAGAGGCGCACCTGGCAACGGCGATCGAACGCACCGTCGCGTTCGTGGCGGCCGTGACGCAATGACACCGCGGCCAGAGCGAGCGCACCCGCTGCGTGGAAGTTGGCCCGACCTCGGAACCCGCCGCGCCGGGCGCACTACATTGCACTCGGATCACAGCACCGGAGAACTCCTATGCGATCACGCCTTCTGCCGTCCCTGTTCTTGCCGTTCGTCGTCGCCGTTGTGCCGGCCCCCGTTGTCGTGGCACAGAACGCCAGCGTCGCGCTGTTCGGCACGGGCTGCACCTTCAACAGCCAGCCACTGGCCATCAGCGTGCAGGGCCTGCCGCAGCTCGGCACGACGTTCACCATCAACTACTCGGGCCCAAACCTGAACAACCAGCTCATGATCCGACCGGCACTGGCCTTGGGTCTGGCGTCGACCAACATTCCCATTCCGATGTCGATCCTGCCGACGCAACCGTCCGGCTGCACCCAGTGGATCGTGCCCGAGCTCATCAGTCTCATGCCGACCACGCCATCGGGCTCGTTCGTCACTCAGGTGTCGGTGACGATACCCAACGATCCTTCGCTGACCGGCTTCGTGTTGACGGCGCAGTGGCTCGCCATCGCCGTGCAGTGCGGCATCATCCCGCCGTGCTGGCTCACCGCGTTGCCGACCTCCAATGCGGCGCTGCTCACCGTCGGCATCTGAGAAGCGACGGCAATCGCCGTGACCTACTTGCGCCCGTGCTGTTCTTCGAGGTGCGCGCGCAGCGCATCGCCGCCGAAGTCGCGTTCGAAGTCGCGCCACACCGTGTGCACGTGGTTCGCGTCGTTCTGCGTATTGTCGTACTCGATCGCGAAGTGCACGCCGTGGATGCGGTAGTAGTGGCCCTGGCCCCGCTCGCGGCCGCCGGCCCAAGCGAACGACAGCTCGTCGAGGTTGCGGCTGCGAATACGCAGCAGCTCGGCAGCCGCGAACTCGGCGCGGTGCACGTGGGCATACTCTTCGATGAGCCGCCACAGCACGCCGCGCTGCGTCTCGGTCATGAGTGACC
>JBDSBS010000157.1:0-8672 GCA_039921435.1 Planctomycetota bacterium
CCGGCAAGCCGCGGCGGTCGAACACGGTGGCCGTCGAATCGGAGACGGCCACGACGGCGACAGGCAGCGCCGCGATCTGGCGCAGGAACGCGCGCCCAACCTGGCCGGGCCCGATCAGATGCAGCGAGCGGGGCGGCGCACCTGGCAACCGCGTGCCCGGGGATTGGCCCGACGAGCGGAACCCGACTGTGTCGGGGCCGGCCTTCGATGCGGTCGCGGATGACAAGGAACGAGGCAGAGGGGCGGCGCCGTACGGCGGCAACCCCGAGGGAGGAACGGAACTGGACATCGGATCACCTTCGGGCCCGTTCCCAGGTTCCTGCGGCCAGCATGGGTCTGCGCGAACGCACGCTGCGGTCGCTGGCAGACTCATCTTTCGACCCCTCGATGCCCGCATGATGTTCATGCGACAGCGAGAGACTGGCCGCGGGAATTGGCACCTGCGCAATCGTGCGTGGTTGCCCCAGCGTCGTCGGGCCCGGCCCTCGGCTGGTCTGGATGAGTTTGTGGCGCGCTTCGTAACGCTGGCGGACCAACGCGTCAAGCCGGCACTGACCAACACCGACAAACACTGACAAACACTGACAAGCACCGACAAACACTGGCTCCCCCGGCCACTCGCCGACCTGCCGCACTCGACCATCGGTCGCTTTCTCGAGATTTCGGCGCGCGGCCCGACACGACGGAGCTGGGTCGCACCTGTGGGGGTTTCCCAACCAACCATTCGAGGAGACTTCATGCTTTCAAGTCGTTCCGCCCGCAACGCCGCGTTGCTGGCTCTGTTCACGTTCCCTGTCGGCGCTCAAAACTTCGTTGCCTTGACCGCCGACAACCGACTCGTGCCGCTGCGCATTGCGTCGCCGTTGGCGATCGGCCCTGCAACTCTCGTCACCGGCCTGCAACCCGGCGAGAACCTGGTCGGCATCGACTACCGCCCCGCAACCGGCCGCCTCTACGGGCTCGGCAACCAGAACCGCATCTACGTGATCGACCCCGCTACGGGCATTGCGACGCAAGCTGGCGCTGCCCTGACGACTCCGCTGGCAGGCAGCGAGTTTGGCTTCGACTTCAACCCGACCGTTGATCGCATTCGCATCGTCAGCGACACGGCGCAGAATCTGCGCGTCCATCCCGACACCGGGGTTGTGGTGTCCATCGACGGTTCCCTGGCGTACGCCGCGGGCGACTCCAACTTTGGCACCAGCCCACTCGTCGCGGGCAGCGCCTACACCAACAGCGTCGCCGGCGCGACCTCGACCACGCTCTACGGCATCGACACCAACCTCGATGTGCTCGTGTCGCAAGTGCCGCCCAATGCTGGCACCCTCAATACCATCGGCAGTCTCGGCCGCGACGTCACCGCCGTGGCGGGCTTCGACATCACGCCGAGCGGCACTGCCTACGCCGTTCTCAATACCTCCCTCAACGCGAGTAGCGGCAACTCGCAGCTCTACCGCATCAACCTGACCACGGGATATGCGACGTGGGTAGGCAACGTGCCGAACGCCAATCCGGCCTCGCGGCTGCGCGGTCTCGCCGCGGTGCCCGAACGCGCCGATGTGGACATCGTGGTGCTGACGACCGACAACCGTCTGGCGACGTTCGCTGCCTCCGCGCCATGGGCCGCGCCAGCAATTGCACAAGTCACGGGCCTGCAACCCGGTGAAGACCTGCTCGGCATCGACTTCCGGCCGGCCACTGGTCAGCTCTATGGGCTGGGCGCGATGAGCCAGCTCTATGCGATCGACGTGACGTCGGGAGTGGCCACTGCAGTCGGCGGCCCGCTCGTACCCGCGCTGAACGGCAGCGACTTCGGCTTCGACTTCAATCCAACCGTCGACCGCATCCGCATCGTCAGCAACGCCGACCAGAACCTGCGCGCGCACCCCGACACGGGCCTCGTCGTGGCGATCGACGGCACGCTGGCGTACGCAACCGGCGACGTGAACTTCGGCATGAACCCTGTCGTGACCGCGAGCGCCTACACCAACAGCTTGCCGGGTGCCACGTCGACCCTGCTGTATGGGATCGACACTGGCCTCGACGTGCTCGTCTCGCAAGTGCCCCCCAATAGCGGCACTCTCAACACCATCGGCAGCCTCGGGCGCGACGTGATCGGTGTGTCGGGCTTTGACATCGCGAGCGACGGCCAGGCCTTCGCAGTGTTGACCGATGCAACCACCACGCGCCTCTACCGCGTCGACCTCCTCACGGGCAGCTTGGCAGAACTGGGTAACCTCGGCCTCGCCGCTGGTGCATCGATGCGCGGGCTCGCCGTGCGCACCGTCGCGGGATTGCAGGCCTTCGGCACCGCCTCGCCGGGTTGCGGCGGCCCTGCCTGGCTCGGCGCTGCGGGCACTCCATTCGCCGGCAGTTCGTTGTTCGAGCTCGTGGCGCATCACGGCCCAACCAACGCGCTCGGCTTCTTCGTGCTGTCCCTCAATCGGCTGACGACGCCGGTCAGCTACGGTGGCCTCAACGCGTGGATCGACGGCACCGCGGTAGTGTGGATGACGGCGCTGACCACGAACGGAGCCGGCACGAGCCGTGCCGGCTTTCCGCTCGACGGCGCATGGTTTGGCTTGGCGTTGCACTTCCAGTGGATCGGCGTCGATGCCTGCGGCCCAATAGGCCTCACGGCGAGTGCGGGGCTTACGGTCACGGTGCAGTAGCTCGCACTGCTAATGCGCTGGCGTGCGCAGCCGGCGAGCTCGTGGGACCGCAACGTCGGTCACTTCCTGAGCCTCTCGATCTCCCGCAGCATGGACACTGCCAACGGGTGCTGCGGTCGCAGCACCAGCACGTGGCGCACGAGCTTCTCGGCGATGTCGAGCCGCTGGCCGCGCGGCGGCAGGCAGAACATCGCGAGGTTGAGTTTCGCTGCCTCGATGTCGAGGCGACCCCTCGCGTGGTAGCTGGCGAGCAACGCCGCACCGCCCTCGGCCTCACGGCCAAGCCGCCACAACAGCAACCCGCGCATCTCTTCGACGAATGGATCGTCGACGAAATCCCACGCGAGCGCGGCGTCGGCGCGCGCCACCAGTTCGTCCAGCTGGGCCGGGCTCGCGCTGGCCGGGACTGCCTTCATCGCCGCGAACAGCGTGTCCCGCCGATAGTGGCAAGACCACGTGTGCACACAGAATCCAAGCCAGGCGGCGAGCAGGAGTCCCGCCCAGCGACCGGCTCGGGTCAGACGGCCCGCGATCTTCAACGGCGTGTGTTGAAACGTCATCTCGGGCCGCCTCAGCAAGCGCAAGGCAAGCAGCGCGAACACTGCTGTGATGACGCCTAGCCCAACCGCCATCAGCAGCGGAACGCCTTCGAAGAACCACGCACCGCGGAACACCCACTGCGTCGCGACGAGCGCTGTGACCGCAAGCAGGATCTCCTCGGGCCACGTGAAGTCGGCGCGCATCCGGATGCGCTGCTGACTCGTCGCAAACGGCTTGGGCGCGGCGATGCCGATGTAGAGCGCATCCTTCGGGCACACCGAGACGCAGTCCATGCACTTCATGCAACCCGGGTCGACGATCTGCTTGTGTTTGGCGACTTCCTCGTGCACGCGCACGTTGCTCGTGCAGACGCTCGTGCAGTGACCACAGCCGTCGCAGGCGTCGGTGACCTTGATACGCACCGGGGCGAAGCGATCGGCGACCGCGAAGAACGCGCCGTAGGGGCAGCCGTACGTGCAGAAGCCCTTGGCGCCGAGCCACCAGACGATCAGGAACCCGACGACGACGAACGTGCCGATCGCCATCACCGGGCCCGGGAACGTCTTCCAGAGGTCGTCGGTGGTGAGGTGCAGCTCCCAACTCGACACAGGGGGGAGGGGGAGCTTCCGCTCACCGAGCCACGATTCGATCACCGGCCACGCGAACATGTGGCCCGCGACGACCCACGGGGCCAACACCAACAGCCGCGACCGCACCGGCCTAGGCTTGAGACCGACCCTGGCCAGCAGCCAGGCGCTGAGGTCCTGCAGAGCGACCACGTGACAGGCCCAGCCACAGAACCAGCGACCGAAGATCAGCGTGGTCGCGATCAGGCTGACGAACAACAGGAAGCCCGCGTTGATCTTGCCGAGCTCGACAGTCTGCATCGACTCGGACGGTTCGACGGGCGTGACCGAACTACCGGTGATCCCCCAATGCAGGAAGTGCAACCCGATCAGCACGTGCACGCCAATCAACACATAGGCACGCTTGCGAGAGCTCTTCGACGGCCGCACGGGACCACACTTCGGTTTGTGCCGATCCAGGCGCGGCAGGTTCGCGAGAACGTCGAGCGCGACCGGTCGTGGCGGTGAGGGCGGGATCGCAGCCATTCGTAGAGCTTGGTTACGGTTCCTGCCCGAAGAAGCAAGCTCCGGCCGCCCAAGCCGCTCCCGCCAACCGAGCGCACGCTCTCATTCCAGATCTCCTCGGTGCTTGCCTGGCGACACGCTTGCTCGGAGCATTGGCTCGATGTTGCCCCGCGCCACCGTCCCGGTCCTGCTCGCGCTCGCGCTTACCCACTTCGCGGGCTGTGCGGGCGGCGCGGTCCGACACCCGGTCGAGTGCCGCCATGGTACGGTGCCCTCTTCGGATTCCGTTCCGATCCATTACCTCGAGGGCGGGCGAGGCGAGACCGCGCTGGTCTTCGTGCATGGCTGGCTCGGCAATGCATCTTGGTGGCAGCCGACGATGCAACATTTTGCGCCGCGATACCGCGTCGTGGCAGTCGACCTGGCGGGCCATGGCGCCTCGGGCACCGGGCGTGCCGACTGGACGGTCGAGCGCTTCGCGGATGACGTCGCGGCGGTCGTGCGCGAACTCGGACTCGAGCACGTCGTGCTGCTCGGGCATTCGATGTCCGGTGCAATCACGGTCGAGGCTGCTCGCCGGTTGGGCGCACGCGTGCACCTGCTGGTGCCGATCGACACCTTGAACGATCTGGACTGGGACCTCCCGCCCGACGTCTGGGCCCGATTCTTCGCCGATCTGCGCGCCGACTTTCCGGCGACGGTCGAAGACTTCTTCCGCCAGCGGCTGTTCCTACCGCGCTCGCCCCCCGAAGTCGCTACGCAGGTCGTGGCGGAGGCTCGCGTCGGGCCGCCGGAACGGTCGGTGCGCATGCTGGAGCTGAACCACTCCTACGACCTGCGCACCGCCGTCGCCTCGCTCGACGTCCCGATCCATGCGCTGAACTCGGATCGCGACGAAACGAAGGTGGCGACGAACCGTCGCTACGCACGCCGCTTCGAAGTGACGATCCTGCACGGAACCGGCCACTGGCCGATGCTGGAGGATCCGCCGGGCTTCGCTGCCGCACTAGAGGCCGTGCTGGCTGCGGGTCTGGACTGATCGCTCAGAGAAAGCCGCGACGCTCGGCCCACGCGCGCAATTCGTCGAGGCCCGACGTGCGCGTCTTGTCGTACAGGCTCTTCAGGTGCGACTTGATCGTACTCGGTTGCACGCGAGAGACGACAGCCAGCCTCTTCACCGACGCCCCAGGCTGCTCGACCAACCGCCGCAGCAACCGTTCCTCGGCGGGAGTCACCCCGAGTTCCGGCGTGCGCACGGCTCGCGTCGCCGCCTGGTCGAGAAACGTGCCTCCGCCCGCCACCGTGCGCAACGCCGCGAGCAGCACGTCGAGCCCACTCGTGCCCTTGCAGACCACGCCGGCGACCCCGGCGCGGTGGGCACGATGCACGATCTCCGGCGAATCGAACGCCGTGACCAACACGACGCGTGTGCGTGGTGACAGGGCCGCGATCTCGGCTGTCGCATCGAGCCCGCTGCGATCCGAACCGTCGAGCCGATGATCGAGCAGAACGATGTCGGGTTGCGCGGCAGCGATCCTCGCGCGCATGCCGTCCAGATCGCGGCTGGCGCCAACCACGACGAAACCCGGCTCGGCGTCGACCACCAGACGATGCGCGTCCAACGTCGACTGCAGATCGTCCACCAAGAACACCCGAATCCTGACTTCGCTGTTCATCGTGCGATCTCCTCGATCTCCACGACCACGCGCACACCACCGGCGTCACCCTGCTCGAGGCGGAAGGCGGCGCCGATCGCGGTGGCGCGGGTCCGCATGCTGCGCAGGCCATAACTGTCGCAATCGGTTGCTCCCGACGGCATGCCCTTGCCGTCGTCTTCGACCACGAGCACGATGCGCTGCGCGCGATTGCGGCAGAGCATGACCACACTGCGCGCGTTCGCGTGGCGCTCGACGTTGTGTGCGGCCTCGATAGCAATCGCGGCCAGTGTTCGCTCAATGTGCGTCGGCAGTTCGGCGTCCACCTCCCAGAGCAGCTTCGTCTCGAGTCGAGTGCGGGCACGAAGCGACTGCAGCAGGTCCTGCAGCGTCGCTCGCAGACCGCCGCGAGCGAGTTCGAGGGCTGGCAGTCCGTCGATCACGCTTCGCACCGCCTCGCTGCAGGCACCGACCTGACCCTCGGCGTCTGCCAATGCGTTGACGGCGATCTCGCCGCCGACTCCCCGTTGCGCCAAGCCGAGCAGCATACGGATCGCGTGCAAGCGCCCGAGCACGATGTCGTGCAGGTCCGCTGCCACTTGCACCTTTCGGCTCGCGTCGTGCACGCTGCGCTGCCAGCGTGCCGCTTCTTCGCGCTGTGCCCGCGCCATCTCACGAACCAGAGTCCAGAAGCTCGCGATGGCCAGCAGGAACGCGACCTTCAGCAGGATCGCCGCGAACAGCAGCCAGGCCTGGGCCGCGAGCACGACCCGCAACGGCTGCAAACAGCCGTAGACGACAACGGAGAGCCCACACGCGGTGCCCACGAGTTCGTAGCGTTCCCGCGTCAATTCGCGGAACAGGCCCAGTCCGAGCATCACCATTCCCAAAGCAGAAGCGATCGCCGACGGCAGGTCGGCGATGTCGACGCCCGCCGCCACTTCACCGACCCCGCCCTCACCCGCGAGCACGATCGACCACGCCGCCGAAAGGGCGATCGCAAGAGTCACGCCTGACACGACCGCGTACGGCTGCAACAGGGCGCGCAGTGCGGTCCATGCACGCTCGCCGGTGCGCCGCTCCTGCCGCGAGCGCAGCAGGCGATGCAGCCGCTGTTCGGCGACGAGCAACGCCCGGCCGGCGGCGAAGAACGACGCCGCGACCGCGGCGTTGGCGACGAAGTAGGCGCTGCGGTTCAGGCGCTCTGCGAGCGGTTCCAACGCCCAACAGGCGAGGCCGAGCAACATCCAGCGCAGGATCGCCTGCGCCGGCGGCGCGAAGCTGCCCTCCCGGCGCGCCGCACGGAACACCCACAACGTCGCCAACAACATGACGACGACGAGCCCTTCGCTGATGCGCGCCAGCTCCTCGCGACCGATGGCGATCGCGTCGACATGGCTCGCCGTCGCCAACAGGTGGGTCGCCAACATCGCTGCAAGGCTACGCCGCACGGCCGTGACTTGGCGTCCCCCAAGCGGGGGAAACAGCGTCCCCGCATCAGAGGGCGACCAAGACCACGGCCAGTGATTGCCTTCTCTGCATGGACAACAACCCTGTTCCGATGGCGCCGCGGTCGCAATCGACACTGCTGGCCTGGACGATGCTGGTCTTGCTCAGCGTGGCGATGTTGGGCAACTACTACGTCTACGACTCGATCGCGCCGGTGGCCGACCTGTTGCGCAGCGAGCGCGGGCTCAGCAACACACAGATCGGCTCGCTGAACGCGGTGTACAGCCTGCCGAACCTGATCATGGTGCTGGTCGGCGGCATCGTCATCGACCGCATCGGCGCGACCCGCGGCGTCGTGATGTTCGCAGCACTGTGCGCGGCTGGCGCGCTCTGGTTCGCGCTCGGCACCAGCTATCTGCAAATGGTGCTCGCCCGCTTCGTGTTCGGTCTCGGTGCCGAGTCCATGATCGTCGGAGTCACAACGGCGATTGGCCGCTGGTTCGGCGCTGGCCGCCTCGGGTTGGCGCTCGGCCTGAATCTGAGCCTCGCGCGCGCCGGCAGTTTCGCCGCCGACATGTCGCCCGGCTGGGCACGAACCCTCTACGACCATGGCTGCCAACAGCCGTTGCTGCTCGCGGCCGGCTTCGCCGGGCTCAGCTTGCTGGCCGGCATCCTGGCGTGGATCCTCGATGCTCGCTTGGGCGTGCCGATTCCGCCCGCACAGGCCACGGACGGCGGCTTTCGCCTCCGACAAGGGCTCCGTTTCCCACCCGCGTACTGGTCGCTGGTGGGGCTCTGCGTCGCGATCTACTCGGTGCTGTTGCCGTTCCGCAGCACGTTCGCCATCCAGTACTTCCAGGACGCTCATGGCATGTCCCGCGAGGCCGCCGGCCAGTTGAACGGCACGGTGTTCCTCGCCGCGATCTTCGGCACACCGCTGTTCGGCTACTACCTCGACCAACCGGGTCGCCGCGCCCGTGCGCTGCTCTTGGGCGCGGGTCTGTTGCTGCCCGTGTTCCCGATGCTCGCCTTCACGACCTGGACGCCCTGGATCGCCAACGTGTTGCTCGGGCTCGCCTACTCGATGGTGCCTGCGGTGTTGTGGCCTTGCGTGACACGACTCGTCGAACCGCAGCGTCTCGGCACCGCCTACGGCCTCTGTTTCATGGTGCAGAACATCGGCTTGATGTTGGCCAATCTGGCTGCCGGCGCTTTGAACGACGGCTTCGGCGCCAGCGCGCAACACGCCGCCGGTTACCAGCCCA